>JAGLSB010000631.1 GCA_023135955.1 Bacteroidales bacterium
ACAAAGGTCACAAAGGATCCACAAAGGTTCACAAAGTTTTATTTTTCCTTTTTATATCAGGTTTTGGTTGTATTAGTAGTTTTTCAATTCTATTAAATTATCTAAAGAGCTTTATTTTCCCTTTGTGTAACTCTGTGCTTCTTTGTATACCTCCGTGTAACAGCTTCAGAACCAATTATTGTATAGACTTTTCACACACTCCCGTAACCCCTGTAACTTTTGTAACCCTCCTCAACCTTAATAACCCCCGTAACCCATTATCCCCAAAACCTTTCCCTCACAAGTCCGCCTCAGCGGACGCCTCCCAAACAAAGTGCCTCCCCAACGAAGTACCTCCCAAGCGAAGCGCCTCCCCAGCGAAGCGCCTCCCCACTCACTCTACCAACCGCATAAATTTACTTTCTTCCTCACCTCCACTAATTTTCACAAATAGAAATCCTTCATGAATCGGAACAGTGCCAAATTGTGTTGAACCACCTGAAATATAATGTACCCCATTAATAAGAAGATTCATATACATATGATTATGACCCTGAAGAACCATTTTCAGATTAGATTCCTGAAACAAGTTCAAAACGGCCTCAGAATTTTCCGATAGAACCCTGGATTTTGAGCTCGTCATTGCGTGAGGATTTATTAAAGGTGTATGTATTGAAACAACAATTGGGATATCTTTATTGGTTTTCAGTAATTCATCTCTTATCCAGTCCATTTGGGCAGAATCGACCCCAGATGTATAATTTTTTTTCTCTTCGAGTATTTTGATTCCATCAAGTATAAAGAATTTCCATCCATCATGCATAAATGAGTAATATCGTTTATTGTATCGCTTCTCAAACATTCGCTTTCCCCAATCTGGATTTGACTTGTCAATTCCGCTTTCCACTGTGATACCGACATTTTCATGATTCCCCATTGTAAAATATAGGGGCATATTGAACCGTTTAAATTTTTTATCCATTAAATCGAAAAGAGCTTCAGCCTTCTTATCATTCACGTTCTTTGCGGTATATATCATATCACCTCCTAAAAGAATAAAGTCCGGATTCAGTGTATTTAACTCTGAAGCAAGCTCCTCAAACCTTGATATCACCATTGAATCCGGCCGCAAATGAAGGTCAGGTAGAAAAACAAAAGAAAAATCACTTTGCCCTGATAGAAGTCCAATGTGAAGACTTATAATTAGAAAGATTAACGCTTTTTTCATGGGTTTTTGATTTTATCTGTTATAAGTTATTATTCGTTACCCCTCACTACCCCTCCCCTAACAAGGCGGGAATTGTTTGTTGCTTTTTTATAACTTCCTAAAAACTCTTGCCTCCCCCTTTTAGGGGGGGTCCGATGTACATCGGGAGGAGGGGGGCATACGACATTCGTAATTCCCTATTTTTGAATATCAGGAAGGCATACCCCCAATTCAAATCTGCCTCCCTAAACAGAGAGGCAGATTAGCATTCATTTATTTAAATAATAATTTCTTAGCCACAATTATTTTATTTCTAAAAGTGGCTAATTATTGTATCACCAACCAGGATTTTGAGGCATATCCAGGGTAAGGTTAGCATCAATCACAGTTTGTGGAACAGGGAAAAGCGTGTCTCTTGGTTGGATCAATTCTCCACCATAGAAATTATACTTTGCTGTCCGTTCCAGCCACTTGCCTGTTCTTAACAGGGTATATCTGCGTTCTTCTTCTAGGATCAGTTCACGGGACCTCTCATCCAGTATATAATCGAGGGTTACATCCGCACCGGTGATTGGTATTGCGTTTGACCTTTCCCTTATAATATTAATGGTAGTAGCAGCAGCACCGGCGTCACCCATTTTGAATTGTGCTTCAGCTTTAAGAAGATAGGTATCTGCAAGCCTTAGATAAATCTGATCTGACCAGCCAAAATCCGCACCCATATCGTCCGGATCAGTTCCCTCACCCTTCCTGGAAAATGGCCAATTCGGCACATCGGTATGCAAAGCAGTTGGTTGATTTTCTTCTGACCAATCCAACCAAATGGTATCACCATATGCAAGTGAACCATCAGCCGGCAATATATCAGCACCGTTTCCGGGTGTATTATCCTCTTCATTCTTGAGAATAAAGTATCTCCTATTTATATAGTTCTGTGCTCTGTCGTCATTCTGATCATCATCATAATTGGTTATTATCCCCCATCTTGTAGGGGTAAAATAGGACTTGCCCCTGCCACCCCGGGCATAGGTAAATTGTATCATACCTTTTGGAGAGATACTATTGTACTCTCCGGTTACCGCACGACTCATCTCATGACCCCGGCCGTCAATATCATATAAATTAAACTGGAAAACCCACAGCGCTTCAGTGTTGCCATCCTCACGGTTCTGATTTCCCGTCCCATCCGGTAAATGCTTAAACATGTCCCCAAAGGCACTACCTTCCGGATCGTCCATAAACACTCCATACCTTTCTGTAACAAGCTTGTAAGCATCATTGCTGATTACCTGGTCGGCCCAGTAAAGCGCACTGTCAGGTTTATTTACAGTAAGATAGGTCTCTGCAAGGAAAGTCTGAACAGCACCTTTTGTTATCCTGCCTTGCTCGGAACCTTCAACGGGGACATACTGCTGTGCCCACTTAAAATCTTTTATTATTTGTGCCCTGACTTCAGCCACAGGAGCGCGCTCCCAGTCGGTTACAATTGTGGTTATTAAACTAGTACTAAGCGGAACATCGCCCCATGAGTATGCCAGGCGCCTGTAAGCCCATGCACGCAGAGCTGTGGCTTCAGCTACTATCCTGTTCTTGGTCGCCTCAGGATCAGCAGCCTTCCAGTCAATGCCATCATTCTCTGCGAAGGTGATGATATTATTTGCTGAATAAATAATTTCATACAGCCATGCCCATATCTCTGCTAAATCATCATCATCAGGGCTATTTGTAGATTCCCAGAGATAATATATATCACTACGGCCTCTATTGCTGCAAAAATTATCTACTCCGTTTATTGCATTCTCAATTTTTTCGGACTGCCATCTTGCATGCCTGGCAATAGCATAAAGGCCATTCAAGGCGGCCTCAAAGCCATCATAGTTTTGAAGTAGTGTTTCGCTGGAGAAAAGATGCGGTGGAGCTTCTTCAAGAAATTCTTCTGAACAACCAATCAGCACAAAAAAAGTCAGTGCGACTGTTAAAATTTTAAATGTTTTCATACTATTTAGTTTTATGTTTTTTTAACTTATTTTGTTAATTTAAAATTCAATATTGAAACCAAAAACAAATTCCTTTATCATTGGAATTTCCAGCTGGATATCATCATCCGAAGGATCATCGCTATCTATAATTAATTCCGGATCCATTCCCGGCCATTTCGTAAAAGTAAACAGATTGCGTCCGGTTACATAAAACCTTAGGCTGTTGAGACCGATTTTCCCAATCAGACTCTTTGGTAAATCGTATGACAGGGAGACATCCTTAACCCGGATAAAACTTGGATCTGCATAAATATGTCCTGAGTGCCCGTTATCCGAATGTGAATTTTGAAAATTCATAGGCCAGTCATTTGTAGGGTTTTCAGGAGTCCACCAGTTCTTCATAATAGTATTATACCTTATTTCATTTCCCATACCGGACATCTGTTGATCCCGTACTGTTGCACCCCATACTCCATGAATGAAGATGTTCAGTTTGAAATTACCGTAAGAGAACGTGTTGTTTAATCCCGCCATTATTTTTGGATCATGCTGGCCTATTATTTCCCTGTCATCAGCGTCAACGACTCCATCTCCGTTACCATCCTTAAGTTTCAAATATCCGGCTTTTGCTTTTCTTGTTTCTGGAGCCGTATCAATTTCATCCTCCTGCCAGACACCATCCCATACATAATCAAAATTAAGCCGTATTGGATGACCAATGAACCAATTATTGGCATAATCATCAACTTCAACTCCTTCATCATCAAGCAAACCATATAGTGAAATGATCTCATTCTTGTTAAAGGAAAAATTAGCGGTTGTGGCCCACGAGAATTTACTTCCAACAACATTTCTTGAATTGAGGAACAGTTCAACACCTGTGTTCTGGGTTTCTCCTATGTTCTGGGTAATTGCCGGCGGTCTCCAACCACTGCCATAACCAAGCCCGGTGGCGTCCAGGTGAGTAACCGGGGTAACACCATGGATAGAAGAAATTGTCCTGGACAGTAGCAAATCAGTTGTATTTGTAAGGTAATAGTTAACATTAGCTGTAATCCTGTTTTTAAGTATTCCTATGTCCATTCCAAGATTTATTGTGCGCGAGGATTCCCATCCAAGTTCAGCGTTTCCTAACTCAGCGGGTTTATATCCTATTAAAGTTGACGGACCGGAAGCTATATTA
>JAGLSB010000632.1 GCA_023135955.1 Bacteroidales bacterium
CCTTCTCTATCAAGAATGAAACTTGACGGATAACCGAAAATTACATCCCAACTTGAAATTTCTTCTATAGGAACCGATACCATTTTATACTTAAGACCATATTCTTTTGAAACCTCTCTGATAGTGTTAAGATTTTCATAAGTTATCAAGCATATTAAATATTATAGAATTATTTTTGATTATATAACAAAAGGGGTGCTTGCATATAAACCTTAGAGGGCGTTATTTATTCCTGTGTAAGAACGAACTATTCGAAATCCTACATAGTTCTCTGCTTCAGATTTATCTGATTCTATTCGCATATCTGTATTTGAAGATGTTTTCCAGGAACCGCCTCTAATTATTTTCATATGATCCTGAGAATCATTAATCTCTTTGCCACTCCATCTGGATTGGTGATGCGATATTGTCCATTCAGAAACATTACCTGCAAGATTATATAATCCAAACTCATTCTTTTTGCCAGATCTTGAAGGTCGTATTTTTTGATCTACATCATTCTTATTCTTTGTTATTTGAGTGTGAGAGGCAACATATGCCCATTCTGCTTCAACCGGTAAACGATAGTCATGAATCGCTGGTTTTCCCTCTTTTTTCAGCTTATCATTTTCTATTTGAGTTTTCCAAATACAAAAATATGAAGCATGCTTATGCGAAATGCCAACTACTGGAAAATCATTGTATTTTTTATTGGTAAAATAATCTTCATAAGGCAATTTTGTGAAATCGATAATATCATCGGCAATTTCAGAATATTTGACACAGATCAAGAAACTCTTCATTCCCTCCTTTGCTTCTGAACTTTCATTCTTTTTAGCTGCTCTTGCTAAATCAATCCAACACATTTCGTTATTCGGATGATCTTTTACATAATTAATATACTCTCTATACTCTGAATTAGTTATCTCATTGCTCATCCAGAATGCATCCACCGAAACGGATACTTCAAGAGTTTTATCATTTTCATCAATCGTCATAATAAAACTTCCACCAGGGATAAACTCCATATTCTCTGGCTCAGGTTCAGCAATTTTATCTGACT
>JAGLSB010000633.1 GCA_023135955.1 Bacteroidales bacterium
AAAAAAATAAATTAATACTGAATCAAATGAAAAGAATGAAGTTAATATCATTGATAATGACAGGGCTAGGCTTAATTGGGCTTAATAATCAGTCATTTTCATGCACAAATTACCTGGTTACGAAATCTGCCTCTGTAACTGGTTCAACAATGATTACTTATGCAGCAGATTCCCATGCTTTATATGGCGAATTGTATTTCTGGCCAGCCCAGGATCATCCTGAAGGAAGTATGTTGGATGTTTACGAATGGGATACAGGTAAATTTTTGGGGCAGATTCCCCAAATTTCTCACACATATTCTGTGGTAGGAAATATGAATGAGAATTCTGTTGCAATAGGAGAAACTACTTATGGAGGAAGAAGTGAACTAGTAGATACTACCGGAATAATGGATTATGGTTCTCTTATATATATTACTTTACAACGAGTCAAAACTGCTCGTGAAGCTATTAAGACTATTGCTGAACTAATGGACAATTATGGATATTACAGCTCAGGTGAATCTTTTTCTATCTCTGATCCAAATGAAGTGTGGATCATGGAATTAATTGGCAAGGGCCCAGGGAACACAGGTGCTGTTTGGGTAGCCAGAATGATTCCTGATGGTTATATTTCAGGACACGCTAATCAGGCTCGTATTCAAACATTCCCACTAGCTAATAACAAGTCTTCTATTACATCTAAGGATCTCGATCAAATTTTTAATCCTGAAATTACAACTGTATATTCACATGATGTAATTGATGTAGCAAAGGAAAATGGATGGTTTGAAGGCAAAGAAAAAGACTTTAGTTTTTCTGACACATATGCACCGGTTGATTTTGGCGGTGCCAGATTCTGTGAGATGAGAGTTTGGTCACTTTTTAAGGATTATAGCGATGACATGGATCAGTATTTTGAATATGCATCTGGTCATGACATGGGAAATCGTATGCCACTTTGGATTAAGCCAAACAGAAAGCTAAGTAATCTTGACTTAATGGATGCTATGAGAGATCACCTGGAAGATACACCATTAGACATGTCTATAGATGTTGGAGCCGGCCCATTTGGTCTTCCCTACCGTTTTAGGCCTTTGACATGGTCCGTTGAAGGTGACAATAATACATATTGTAATGAAAGGGCAACTGCTACACAGCAAACTGCATTTTCTTTTGTTGCTGAATCACGTTCCTGGTTACCTAATGAAATTGGTGGTATATTTTGGTTTGGAGTAGATGATGCTTCAGCTACATGTTATGCACCCTTTTATTGTGGAATGAACCGGGTTCCTGAAATTTTTGAAGTTGGAAATGGCGATTTATTAACATATTCTTCCACTTCCGCATTCTGGGCTTTCAGTTTTGTTTCCAATTTTTCATATTTGAGATATAATCTTATGATGACAGATGTAAAGGCTCTTCAGACAAAAATGGAAAATAAATATACAAATGAAGTATTAAGTATTGATAAAGCTGCTTTGTCACTTCTTGAAAATGGATCAATGGAAATTGCCAGAGATTTTATTACAGATTACTCTGTTAACGCTGGAAATAATATAGTTGAAGAATGGCAAAAACTTGGGCAATTCCTTCTGGTGAAATATCTCGATGGAAATGTAAAGAAAGAAAAAGATGGAGTATTCCAGCTTAATCAGCATGGAAATCCAGCCGGACCAGATTTTCCGGGATATTCTGACAAGTGGAAATCCAGGATAATAAAAGATACAGGCGATAAGTTAAAGGTAGTTGGTGATGGGCATTAGGTAGTAGTAACCTTCAACCAGTACCAATTTGCATATAAGTTGCTATTCGTGCTAAAATGTTAATAAAGTAGTTGTCTCTTAATTAAAATTATTATAAATTTGCAGCCTGTTAAAATCGGATAAAAAATTATTTAAAAAATATATCGTAATGGACTTAATGAAAGTTGTTGAAAAAGAGTATGCTAACGAGACAAAATTCGCTGAATTCGGTAGTGGTGACACCATAACTGTACATTATAAAATTAAAGAAGGTAGTAAAGAAAGAGTACAGATGTTTCGTGGTACAGTTCTTCAGAAGAAAGGAACAGGTAATACTGGAACTTTTACAGTAAGGAAAATGTCTGGTAGCGTTGGAGTAGAAAGAATTTTTCCTTCATCTTCACCTTTCATTGATAAGATTGAAGTAAACAAAAGAGGACGCGTTAGAAGAGCGAGAATTTTTTATCTTCGCGGACTTACAGGAAAGAAAGCAAGGATCCAGGAAAAAAGATTCTAATCTTAGGATTGAAAATATATTTTAGGGTGGCTCTCAGGAGCCACCCTTTTTTTTATCCGCACTCAAATTCTTTATCTGCTTTTTATAGCATCTGCTTTTTTTTGTGCCTCGACCATTAATTTATCAGCCTTAACATTTGCCTCAGATTCAAGCTTTGTAGCTTTGCCTTTTGCTGTTTTTATAAGAGCATCACCGGTCTTTTCTGCAGCCAATTTTTTTAGTGGATTACTACCTGCTTCTTTAACTAGTTGCTTTTTTCTCAATTCGGCTTCTCCAACAAGTGCAACCCCTGCATTCTTACCAGCCTGCCTTATCTTCTCTGCTTCTACTTCAGCATCTTTCATTATCTTATCAACTTCAGCACTTACATCTTCCCTCACCTCATCTTTAACTTCTTCAATTTTCTCCACAGCTTTTTCCTTAACTACCTCTTTAACCTGGGTTTTAGTACCTGCAACACTTTCCTTGAAATCCATTGAAATTTTAGGATCCTTATATGTTCCTTGTAATTTTATCCCTAGTGCAACATCTTCTCCGGGATCGAGTTCAAATCCTTTTGTCCGGGCCTGAGCAGCAAAACCTTCAAGAATATCATTCGATGCATTTCCAAATTGTGAACGTGGAATTTTAAAGTCCAGATCATAATCCATAGTCTGATCCAGTCCATGTGATCCACCAACCTTAAGTTTAGCAGTTCCCAGCTTCGTATCGAAAGGTTCAATATATACTCTACCTTCCTTAACTTCAAAATCAATATTTAGATCCTTAAATTTTTGCTCCGCCAAATCTGGCTTCTTTAACATATTGCCTATCTTGGTAAATGTTTCATTATCTTCCATTTTTATCTCATCCGATTTTATATTTCCAACACCGGCAATAGAGTTTAGATCCGGACTCATTGTGCTGTCCAACAAAGCACTGAAATCAAATTTGACAG
>JAGLSB010000634.1 GCA_023135955.1 Bacteroidales bacterium
TCGCAATCGGGATCAGTACTGAATCGGTTCAGTATATATTCGACTAAATAATTTTGCTTTTACTTACTAAATTTTAACTAAAAAGAACGGCAACATCAGTATTGTGACCATAGTAAAACTAACAATTTATCCTTGCATAGGCATAACATTGTGTACCTGGGTAACAATATAATATAATTTTGAATTATTAGTTTTCAGAATACACCTGTAAATTCTAATTTCCCTGAATACATAAAGGTTCATTCTATGGAATTATCCTATCTATGGAATCCGTAATTGTGTTACAAGAATGCCAGGGATCTTTAAAAAATCAGAATACTAATTTTCCATATAATCTTTCCATTCAACTACAACATGTTTTCTTGCTTTGCGATCTGTTTTCTCCCAAATCCCATACTCATAGCAAAACAAATAAGTATCTCCTTTTTTGTCTTTCCAGAAATGAGTAAAAAATCTTGTATTAAATCCCAAATTTCGCAAAGTTTCTAATCTTACTATTGAAATTCCAGTCTTATTGAATTCTTTAAGGATTTTTCTATTTCTCTTTAGTTGGTCATCCACCTTGCTGTAAAATTTTGGCTGTTCTTCTTTTGATTTTTTGAAATGATAACTCCCCTTACAATACATATCACAGAATTTCTTATCAATTCGGCCATTTAATTCTTTACCACATTCTAAACAAACTTTATGCACTCTCATAATCAATTATTTTTTGAATCGGCAATTTAAGTATATTTTTCGAATAATATACTTTTTCAATAAATATGTTTTCTAATATTGTTTTATAACAAAATTGTTAATAGGAAAAGTATGTCGAATTGGAAATTTATACAAGCCTGGTAAATAGATATAGAAATCAATATCTTCAATATCATGATGCAGGTGATTAATCAGTTGCAATTACTTTTACACAAAAAATAAATTGACTGTCTCGCGCCAGAAGTGTAATGAATATAGGCCATAGAGCTATAGTCAGTATTTGAATAAGTACTGGATCTAGCTCAAGGACTGAAAAGAGTTAAACAAGTTCAGATGAGTTCGGTAAAATATTTTTACTTATCAAAATTGAAGATTCAATTATTCTAATATCGAAAAAGGAAATATGATTTTATGAAGACTATTGCATTCTTTTCAAAATCGAAAAGAATCCAAATTAAATAAATTCAGAGGCGAGAAATGATTCGATTGCGGCACCAAAAATATACCATTAAATTGATAAGACTAATATTGAAATGGTTGTTGAATGCTCTCGAGAAAATGTAAAATAGTAATTATCAGAACCGAGATTAAGAACTCATTCAATCTATTTTCCAATAGAAAGAGATGCCGTTAATCGGCCACTTGTTTGTGGCGTGGCAGAGTGCGTGTACTTTCCTGTCCGCTTACCCACTGGTTTTGGGGCGGCGCAGACTGCTGGAACTTGTACTAAAACTGCCATGATCATATACAATTTGTTGCTTAGTTTTTTATTTATTCTATAATCTTACATCCTATATTTTAAACTAATTCTTGCGAATAAGTTTTTCCTGGGACCATATCCTAGCATATAATTTACAGGTAAAATCTCAACAGAATATCTCGAATCTTGTGGATTTATATTAAATCCTGTTCCAACATATCCACCATAAGAACCCATTGTTCCACTACCTACTGTAATATTAGCATATGCACCTAATCCTAAAGTCCAAGCAAAACTATTATTCGCGGATTTTATTAAATCAAAATATATATTTGTCTCAAGTTGCAGAGGGTATAAATATTCTTGATTAATACTTGAAACAGAGAAATTAATATCTTCTTGATGATATCCAATTGTTAAATTTGGATTGAAACGAATCCAGTCAATTCCTGTTTTAATTTCTATACCTGAATTAATACTAACTCCATTATGTGACGAACTTTGTTCGGAAACAATCCCATAGTTTAATCCAGATTTAAATTTTATTTTACTCTCTTTATTATCCTGTGAAAAAGCAGTATTAATCAAAAATGACATTAAAATAATAAGGGTTAAAGTGTTTATTTTCATTGTGATATTTGGTTGTAGTGAGTAGCGTTGTTAAATTAAGTATAACTTTAATATATAATCACTCAAAAAGTGTACAATAGAACTTTTTTACTATAATCTAAAACGAAAGACAATATATTTATTTTACAATAAACTCATATAAAGCCCTGCTGCTATAGTGGCTCCTAACAAGGGTCCGAAAACCGGAATCCACGAATACTGCCAGTCACTGGAAGCTTTATCATTTATGGGTAATACAGCATGCATTATTCTTGGACCTAAGTCACGGGCTGGATTAATAGCATATCCTGTGGTTCCCCCAAGTGATAAACCTATCGCCCAAACCAGAAATGCCACAGGAATAGCCCCCACAGAACCTAGTCCCACTGTCTGATTTGTATCGATAATTGTAGCATCCGTAATATACAATACTGTAATAATCAATACAAAGGTTCCAATTACTTCACTAAATAAATTACTAAACCAGTTTCGAATTGCAGGAGCAGTACAAAAGATATTCTTTTTAGAGGGAGCATCCTCGGTTGCATTAAAATGATCTCTATATGTTAGCCAGACAATAAAAGCACCCGTCATGGCACCTATAAACTGAGCCAGAATATACTGGGGTACGGATTCCCAGGGGAATTTATTTGCAATAGCTAATCCAACACTTACTGCAGGATTAATATGTGCTCCACTATAAGGTCCGGCAACAACTACCCCGACAAATACACCCAGTGCCCATCCGGTTGTTATTACTATCCATCCACCATTATTTCCATAGGTCTTATTTAATACTACATTCGCAACGACTCCACCACCAAGAATAATAAGCAGCATAGTTCCAATAATTTCAGCAAAAAAAGGTGTCATATTTTATAGTTTTTATTTTGTCCAGTATTGTAGAGCATCGACTGCTTTTTTCCAGCCTTTAATTCCATCTTCAAATTTTTCTCTGTCAGGATCAGGTTTATAGTGTACATCCGCTTGCCATATTTCCTGTATTTCCTCTAAATCTTTCCAATAACCCACTGCCAAACCTGCTAAATATGCAGCTCCCATTACTGTAGTCTCAATAATTTGCGGCCGAACAGTAACAGTATTTAAAACATCAGCCTGAAACTGCATTAAAAGATCATTTACCGTTGCACCACCATCCACTCTAAGTTCATTTATATTAATCCCGGAGTCGGCTTCCATTGATTTCAGAATATCCATTGTTTGGTAGGCTATAGATTCTAAAGCTGCCCTTGCAATATGCGCATCTGTGCTCCCACGTGTGAGTCCGAAAATAGTTCCTTTCGCATACTGATCCCAATGCGGGGCACCTAATCCTGTAAATGCAGGTACAAAATAAACACCCTCAGAACTTTCAACAGATGCGGCCAATTTCTCTACATCACCTGAAGTTTTTATTACTTTCAAGCTATCGCGCAGCCATTGTACCACTGCTCCGGCAATAAAGACACTCCCTTCAAATGCATAATTTGTCTTACCATTTATTTTCCAGGCAACGGTAGTAAGCAAGTTATTTTTGGAAGCAATTGGTTTCTCTCCTATATTCATCAACATAAAACAGCCCGTGCCATAAGTATTCTTAACCATTCCCGATTTTGTGCACATCTGACCGAATAATGCTGCCTGCTGATCTCCTGCAATTCCTGCAATTGGAATTTCATTGGCGAATAAAGATTTAGTTGTATGTCCGTAAACCTCACTCGATTGTTTCACTTCAGGTAACATTGATTTGGGAATAGTGAAAAGTTCAAGTAATTCATCATCCCATTCCATTGTTTGAATATTAAAAATAAGTGTTCTGCAGGCATTAGTAACATCAGTGACATGAAGTTCTCCCTTAGTAAGATTCCAGATAAGCCAACTGTCAATTGTACCAAACATAAGTTCACCATTTTCAGCACGCTCCCTCACTCCTTCAACATTATCTAAAATCCATTTTATTTTAGTTCCTGAAAAATATGCATCAATTACCAAACCTGTTTTTTCTCGTATGAGGTCTTCTTTGCCCTTCTCTTTTAATTCATCACAATATTCTGCTGTTCTTCTATCTTGCCAAACAATAGCATTGTATACTGGTTTTCCTGTTTTCCTATCCCAAACAACTACAGTCTCACGCTGGTTTGTAATGCCAATGGCGGCAATATCATTTCCATTCAAAGTTTTATTTGTTAGAGATTCAGCAGCAATATCTATCTGTTTGGACCAGATTTCCACCGGATCGTGTTCAACCCAACCAGGCTGCGGAAAGTATTGAGTGAACTCTTTTTGAGCCACTGATATTATACTTCCTTTTTTATCAAAGATTACTGCACGGCAACTTGTTGTTCCCTGATCGAGAGCAAGAATATATTTTTCCATAATATTATTATTTAAAGATCTTCATAAAATCTGGGGTAGTAATATTAATAAAAAAAATGATTTTATGCTAGGGATAATTATTCTTCCAAAATAAATAATGGAAATATCGCATTGATGAATATAAAGCAATGTATGTATTAGTGAATTACCAACAAGCTTTACTTCCAACAGCACAATGAGCTTTGGTACCATCAAAAGCATAGGTGAATATTCCTCCGGTTGGATTATTTAATATTGTACCACCGCTTACAACACTTCTGGGATCAAAATATGTAGTACCATCAACATGGAAACTGGTTCCATAAGTACCTTGATTTATTGGTGAACCATCATCGCCATTATTAGCATTATGACACCAAAAACAGTTTACTACAGTCCAGCCGTTGGTTACATTTTCTTGATTGTTTGATATATGTTGACTTTTTTGATGCTCTCCTGTAGCAGGTGGAAGAGGATCAGCAAGACCTGGTGTAGTTATTGTGTATGGATCAACCATGTTTCCAGTACCCGAATGACATGGTATGCAAGTAGTAATTGTACCTGTTTGCCATATTGGAGTTGTAGTATAAGTTCTAGCTTCCTTTCTAGTAGAAAGATCTGTAGCTGTTAATGAAGCCCAGTTATATGTGCCATCACTCCCTCTGGTAGCGGTTTGCCCGCTGCTATGACAATAAATATTTTCGCATGTTTTAGCTCCTGAAATATCATAAGAAGGAGGAGATGGAGGAGCCCAGGCTGCAGGTGCAGCATCTAAACCAAATCTCGTTGCTAATCCATTAGGATCAAAATTAACTTCGGCTACTCCATCTGTTACATCTAATGGATCTGAAAAAAGATGATAATCTGTCCCTGAACCTCGCTCAAAATGGCATGTATTGCATGTATATGAATATTTACTGGTATGGGCAAAATGTCCATCAGTTGTACCCCAGCCAGAGAAATTAGCTATATGGCAATCAGAACATGCAGGTGTCGCAAATTCAGTATCATGTGTATGACACCCAGTACAGTTGTTTCCTGCTTCATGTGTATGATCGCCTGCACTGGTATTATAGTGATAAGTCTTTGTATTAGTTGTATGACAAACTTCACAAATTCCATCATAAGTAGCATCCCCATCTGCAAAGGAATTAGTGCCTATTGTGTCAGTGAAAATTACAGATCTATCACCACTAATTGGCGTTGTAATGGTATCCTGTATCATGTAGATATTTGACTTATCTGTATTATGTGTCTGGTGACAGTCATTGCATCCCATGCCGTTGTGATTACCAAATGTATGGCACGATGTACATAGTGCATCATCATTTGTTTGTCTGAGAAGATTACCATCATCGGTTGTTGCATAATGTGTCATATGACAACTGGAACATTCAATTTTAGCACCAGGTAAAGTGACAGAACCAGTGGGTGGTTCAGTATAATCACTATTCCCAACAGGGTAATCCAGCCCTACTGGATGACTTCCCTTATTAAGACTAGTATTATCAACATAACGTCCTACATTTCTGGGTGAATGACAATCTTTGCACATATCATCACCTGCATTTGAAATCCTTGTGTAATTCACATTCGCATTACTGTTATGCTGGTCGTGGCATGCTGAGCATATTATGGTTTTTTCAGGGTCAGTGACTCCGGGTAGCCGGATGGCAATTTCATTGTAAGTAGTTGGGATTACAGTTTCATAAGTGGTATTGATCGCCAAGACATCCCAGGCATGAGAGTTACCGGTACCTCCTTGTGGATCAGCCTTATCAGCATTAACAAAAGGCTTACTGCTTGCAGCGCCGGTTGATACATGACAACTCAAACATAAGTTTGAATTCCCTAAAGTAGATGTAAGACTCGCACCCAAGGCATCATGTGTCATATGACAAGAATTACAGCCATAGAGGCTATGGTCTATAGGAGTTTCTGAAGTGACTCCCAATGTAGCTGCACCACTGGTTCCGCATGAATTTCCGGCGGTAACAGTTATATCCCCATTTTCTCCTGCAGCTCCGGAAGTAACAATTATTGAAGTAGTTCCTTGTCCGGCAGTTATTGACCAGGCTGTTAAAGTTGGAACACCCCAGGTATAAGTTGTTGCACCCGACACAGGAATTATATCATACTCTAAACCTTCTGTTGCTTCTGGTACTGTGGTACTTCCGAATATTAAACCGGGAACAGAAGGAGTTGCTGGATTTACTGTTACTGCTACTGTTGTTGTAGTATAAGTTGATGTGCTAAGTGGACTATTATTTCCACAAGCATTACCTGTATTGGTCCAGCTTATTTCAACATAATAATATAAGATACCGTCTGTAACTGTTGAAGGAGTATAAATATAAGTTGTCGTTCCTGCATCTGATATTGTTGTTTGAACAACTGTTCCTCCGCTAGTCAGATTTGATGTGTTTGAATACCAAGTGACAGTTATTGCTCCATTTTCAGGAAGGCCAGTTCCATCCTCGCAAGTACTAAAACCTACAGATAAATTTGATGCTCCATCATTCTGACAATAAGTGTTGTCACCAGAAAAAGAGTTGATAGCACTCGGCCAGGTAGTTGTTTGGGCAATTGTAATTTGAGAAAATGCTGCTAAAAACAGAATCAAAACCAAAAGACTATATATTTGATATTCTTTTCTTTTCATTTTATATGAAATTGAATATTTATAAATCGAAAAAACATTCTGTTTTTAATTGTGCTCATGTTCATATTAATTAAGAATCAGCTTTAATGTTTTTGTATAATTTTCGGAGTTCATTTTAACAAAATATATGCCTTTGGAAAGACTACTTAAATCAATTTGCTCTATTGATTTATGATCTCTGAAAACTTTGGTAAAAACTTTCTTCCCAACCATATTTATTATTTCTATATTAATATCAGAATGCTGTGCATTACCAATTTCTATCGTTAGCATTCCATTTGACGGATTAGGATATATATTTAATTGTCTTCCAAGTTCAACAGCATCAACAGAAACAGCCTGGATATTGATAGTCTTTGATAAAGTACTCTCGCCACATAATGTGTTTGCAGCTGTAAGAGAAACCTCGTATTCCCCTTTGGATGGGAAATTATGAACAGGGTTCATTTCATCACTTGTACTTCCGTCTCCAAAATCCCAAAAATATGAATCAGCATCTTCCGAAATATTCGTAAAACTAACATCCAGAGAGTTTGTGCTGAAATTAAAATCTGGAATAGGAAAAGGATCTACACTTACAAAGGTATTTCCTGTAAACTCATTCCCTATATAATAATTGTCTGAAAGTGCTGTTATCTCATAAGCACCTTCATAGGGTGCGTTTAATATGTAGGGATTAGTATAAGTATTAAACACTGTAGTAGTTAATAAAGTGTCAACATTATAAGTAAATGTCCATGGGGCTGTTCCAGTAAATAGAATTGAAATTGGGACTGATTCGCCAGGACAAATAGATAAATCTCCTCCTTTTATAAGTGAAGATGGAAGCACCACCGATGATCTTATAACTATGTCAGGAAACCCGAGAGAAAAAGTACTTGAACACCAGGTATCAGACACTAATTTTATATCATATACTCCTGCATCAGAAGCTGTTAAACTATAAGTAGATTCAATTATGTTATTAATGGTTGTCGGATTCAGATCATCAACGGTATATGTAATATCCCAAGGTGCCAACCCTGTAAGGGCTACATTTAAGTCTGTTGTTTCTCCATAATCTATTACAATTTGTCCGTTGCCGTTAGTAATTGTTGCTGTTGGCAATGGTTTTTCGGTTATTTCTACACTTCCTGTAAAACTTGTACCTGTACATCCTCCACCGATCAAACTGGTAACTGCATAATTTCCGGCCTCGGATACCTTTAATATGTATGGGTTATTAGTTGTGGTAATTGTTGTTTGATCAACATTGTCTTTGGTGTAAGTATAAGTCCACGGAGCAATGCCAGTAAAAGCAATAGATATATCTGCGGTTGAACCTGTGCAAATAAATGTATCTCCTGTCAACTCAGAGGTGGGTATAATACTAGTTACTGTTATATCTGTACTTCCTGTAAAACATGTGCCCGAATTATTTGCATCTGAAAGAGCTGTAAGCTCATAATGTCCTGCCTCTGTAACTGTCAAAATATGAGGATTATCACTTGTAATAACTTCAGTTGGAGTTATTCCATCGATGGTATATGTGAATGTCCATGGTGCTGTCCCTGTAAATGCAATTTCAATATCAGTTGACTCTCCATCGCAAATCATCGCGCTGCCACTTTTTATGTTTGAACTGGGCAGCAAATCAGTGATAGTGAACAGTTCAAGAGCGCTATTATTCATTGATGTTACTTGTAAACGCCCCTGCGAATCGAAAACAATGTCCATCGGAATATTCATCTGGCCGGCTTGTACTCCATAATCGCCAAACCTGGTTATAAAAACCCCACTTTCATCAAAAATACTTATCCTTCCCTGGTATGGGTCAACAACATAAATATTACCGCATCTGCCAACTGTCAATCCCTGTACTCTGTAAAACTCACCATCTCCACTTCCATATGACCCAAAACTATTAACTAAATTGCCTTGTAAATCAAACATCCATACTTTAACAATCGGAGTAAAACCGGTACCCTTACCACCATGTTCCCCTACAAGTATCCTTTTATTATTATTGTCGAATGCTATTCCCGTTGGAAAATCCAAAATACCGCTGCCTATTTCCTGAACAACATTTCCCGATAAATCAAGAGCAACAACCTGCTGCAATTTGCTATCGGATACATAAAGAATGTTTTCCTGACTGAGTACCATGGATGTAGGATATTGAGTACCAGTGTAAAATTCAGTGAGGCCAATGGACTCATCATATATAAAGATATGACCCGTTGCTCCATCGCCTATGAAAAGCTTTCCATCATCATTTACCGCAACTGAAATTGGTAAATCAACAGTATTAATTATCTCAAGAAAATTCCCGGAAGCATCGTATTTGGAAATATTTTTTCTGAAAGCATCAGTAACATATGTTATGCCGTTTCTATCAGCAGCAAGCCGAAGTGGGGCATTTACCCCATCGGAAATACTAATTAAATGGTTGATATCATCAGTTGTATCTTGGGCATAAGTACTAACAGTAAACATAACCAGTATAAACCAAAAGTAAAAAACGATTTTAATAAGATTCTTCAAAATAATTCCTTTTCAAATAGGTTCTGATTTATTTTCTGCAATTTATATTTTTTTTTGATCTTAACACAATTCTTTTGTTATTACACTTACTTTCTCTGGCAGACTAATAATTATTACTTTTCTAGTACACTTTTGATTGTAAATACTTTCTGAAAATAAGTCAGATATAATATTAATATGGTTAATCAAAGAAAAATGACTACATATTCGAATGGTTAAAACTATTGT
>JAGLSB010000635.1 GCA_023135955.1 Bacteroidales bacterium
CTGGCAACATTGGGTGAAGTAATCAGCTTGCGAATCAGAACAGGAAATTACATTCAAGAAGGCTTTGGAATATTAGGTAGAGCTTTCGTTTGGGGAATTATTGGCTTAAGTTTAAAGGGGGAGGGCTTATCAGTTATATGTCCTATTGTGGGATTGCTTTTATATTTTGATTCTACTCTTATGACTTCGTCAAAATGTTTGATTTGCAAATCCTTGCTAAAATATTTTTGTTTAGTAACCATAAATATTCTACTTTAGATAATAGATTTAAATACTGTTAACTATTAGACTTAAATAGTATTTGCATTAGTTTAAGACCGAGATGACTGAAATACTCTTATGTATTAATCATAATTGTTTCCATGATCAGGGCCTTTAAATATACAATTCTCTTATGCCCCAAAATAACATTATGGGTTGTTTCTTTATTGTCGTTTTTATTCCCGGCAAAACTTTTTCTTTTCGGCGCTTATAATCCCCTGAAGACATTTTTTTTTGAACCTTGCTCTTTAACCTGAAATTAAAGTTCCTGTTGGAACCTAAATTTTATTGGTATTAATATGGCATCAATATATTTAATGAAAAACACAAATAATATTTAACTAATTATCCTCTGTTTAAATTCTTATAATTCAATTTACAGAGAATTATCTGATACGAATGGATGAAATATTAAAATTTCAACTTTAATGAATAATCAAATACATCTTGGTATCGATATCGGATCAATTTCAATTAATACAGTTATATTGGATGATAAGAAAGAAATAGTTGAAGAAATGTATCATTTCTGTCAGGGTAAACCTTTTCATTTATTGAAGGATATCTTTTTAGAAATTCTTTCCCGTTATTCAGCCAATTCAATAAAAACAATTGCTTTTACCGGAACTGGAGGAAAGCTGGCCTCCGAACTAGTGGGTGGTAATTTTGTAAATGAAATTATTGCACAGTCAGCTTCTGTATCGGCAATGCATCCCGAGGTTAAAACTGTAATTGAAATGGGAGGGGAAGATTCCAAGTTGATTCTTATGCACGCAAATGTAGAGGATGATGTTAGCAGTCTGTCAGATTTTACACTTAATAATATTTGTGCCGCAGGAACAGGATCCTTTCTTGATCAGCAGGCTAAGAGAATTGGAGTTTCAATAGAGAATGAATTTGGCGATCTGGCACTTAAATCTAAAGATCCTCCACGTATAGCAGGCAGGTGTAGTGTTTTTGCAAAATCAGATATGATTCATCTGCAACAAATAGCAACTCCGGTTCATGATATTGTTGCAGGTTTATGTTTCGCTGTTGCCAGGAACTTTATTAGTAGTATGGGAAAGGGAAAGAAATTTGATTTTCCCGTTATTTTTCAAGGTGGTGTGGCGGCTAATGCAGGTGTTGTAAGAGCTTTTCGAGAGTTGTTAAAAGCTTCAGATGATGATCTGATAATTCCAAAG
>JAGLSB010000636.1 GCA_023135955.1 Bacteroidales bacterium
ATTTTAGAAACAAGGAAACTTAAGTTATTAATTACCAGATACAATCACATAAAAGTAATTGCAATAACAGCTTATGAGGAAAAGGTATACTTAAAAGAGCTTATTGAAAATGGATTTAAAGCTTGCATTTTCAAAAGCATGATTAATGTTGAAATTGAAAAAACAATTAATACTGTAATGAATAGTAAATTATCTTTTCCTGACATCATGAGAGTTGAAAATGATGAGGTGTAAAATAATTAATAAAATTGTATTAAACATATAAATCATTATTAATATTAATAACGGAGGATCAAAAAATGAATTTTAAAAATCTAAAATTAGGAGTTAAACTAAGCATAGGATTTGGTTTAGTTCTGGCGCTTACAATTATTGTAGGAATGGTTGCACGTAATGGTATGTTAAAAGTCGTAGATCGGGTTAATAAGGCCGATGATGTAAACAGAATTGTTAAAGAAGTCTTAATGCTTAGACAGGCTGAAAAGAATTTTATCATTAAAAAAGATGAAAAATATGAAGCAGAGGCAAATGCAATGATAGCCACTATTTACAAACAGACAGCCGAAACAAAGCTTAAATTCCACGAAAAGGTCAACAAAGATGAGATGGATGCCATTGAAGAAGCTATAAAGCTTTATGAAAGTTCTTTTAATGAGTATGTGCAAATGGAAAAAGATAAAAAGCATGCAATGGAAATAATGGAAGCAGATGCCAGTACAGCTTTAGCTCAGGCAAATGCTATCCTCGAAGATCAAAAAGCTCAATTAGATATAATAATGTCAAGGGCAAACAAATCTAATGCACAGATTAATGATCTGCTGATAAAAATTGAAGATGCAAACGGAATAGTTCAATTTTTTCTTGATGCAAGAAGGTATGAAAAAGAATTTATTATTTCTCGCGATGTAACAAATTTTGAAACGCATCAAAAGGATATGGAACATATTCAACACCTGGCAGATGATTTATTGTCAAGGTTTGTACAAAATAATAATATTCAACAATGCAAATCAATGATAACAGCTCTGAATAGTTATAATTCAGATTTTATTAATTTTTTTGAGCTAAGTCAAAAACAAAATGAGTTAGAATTAGATAAGGAAGCATATGCTGTTCATACTGCTGAGGTAGCTGAAGAATCAAGAGCAGACCAAAAGCAAAAAATGCTGAATGAAGAAGCGCGAGCACTTTTTCTAATGATACTGTTTGTGGCAATAGCAATTGCTATAGGGTTGCTTGTAGCCATAGTTATAACAATTTCAATTTCCAGACCAATTGGTAAAGGTGTTGAATTTGCAAAAGCAATTTCAGAAGGTGATCTAACAGCAAGTCTTGATGTAAACCAGAAGGATGAAGTTGGACAATTAGCTCTTGCATTGCAAAATATGGTTCAAAAATTACGTGGAATTGTAGAAAACATTAGAACAAGTTCCGATAATATTGCAGCTGCAAGCCAGGAAACAAGTGCCACATCTCAGCAATTATCACAAGGTTCATCAGAACAAGCATCATCAGCAGAAGAAGTATCATCATCTATGGAGCAGATGGTAGCTAGTATTCAACAAAATGCTGATAATTCACAAGAAACCGAAAAAATAGCGGTAGCATCTTCTGACAGTATAAAAGTTGGTCATGATTCATCAGTAATTGCAGTAAAATCGATGATGGAAATAGCAGAAAAAATCCAAATTGTAAATGATATTGCATTTCAAACAAATATACTAGCATTAAATGCAGCAGTTGAAGCAGCAAGAGCAGGAGAACATGGAAAAGGCTTTGCTGTTGTTGCTGCCGAGGTTAGAAAATTGGCAGAGCGGAGTAAAATTGCAGCAGATGAAATAAATATAGTTTCAAAATCCGGTGTTGAAATATCAGACAAAGCTGGTAAGCAACTTGAAGCAGTTGTTCCTGAAATGTCCAAAACTGTTAAGCTTGTTCAGGAAATATCTGCTTCATCACGAGAGCAAAACTCAGGTTCGGAACAAATTAATAGTGCAGTACAGCAATTATCTCAGGTAACCCAACAAAATGCGGCGGCATCTGAAGAACTGGCAACTAGTTCTGAAGAGTTAGCAAGTCAGGCTGAACAACTTAAAGAAGTTATATCGTTCTTTAAAACAGGATCCCGCCATCTGGAGATTTCAAAGAATGCATTAAAAGCTGGAAATGGAAATGGTCATGAACATGACAAAAGAACTGTATCTAAGCTGGAAAATTCCAAAACACAGGTTGTGGAATTGACAAATGGGAAAAAGGGTGTTAGACTGGAACTGGAAGACACAGATGAAGCAGATGATAAATATGAGAATTTCTAGTAATTACTGATTAATAATTTATTGTGATAATTTGATTTTTTAGATCATAATTACTCCTTAGAAAGGCTGATATTGTTAAATTAAATACTAATAATAATGGAAAATTTATATAAATCCAATTCATTTTTATCATTCACTCTCAGTGGTGAGTATTTTGCTGCAAATGTGGCAAAAGTAATTAACATCCTTGAAATGGTGAAAATTACAAAAGTGCCACAATCTCCCAATTATGTGCTAGGCGTAATAAATCTTAGAGGTAGTGCTCTCCCTTTGATAGATCTCAGAACCAAATTTGGCATGAAACAAGTTGAAGACACATCAAATACTTGCATACTTGTACTTGATATTGAGATTGAAAACGAATTGCTGCAGATGGGAGCTCGTGTAGATTCTGTAAAGGCCGTATTAGAAATTAATTCTGATAATATTCAACCCCCTCCAAGCATTGGAAGCAAATATCAATCAGAGTATATTTATGGGATGTCCATGTATTCTGAAGAATTTATTATGCTTCTGGATATGGATAAGGTTTTTTCTACCGATGAAATTTTAGAACTTAAAAAAAGTTCTGAGAAAATTGAAAATAAGAAATCTTTTAAACTTGAAAAGGTAAATTAAACGACAAACAAATTAATAAATATCTGCGATTTAAGAGCAGTCTCACATTATGATAGATCAAACCCTGAAAAGTGAACTTTTGAAACTTTCCATTTCATAGCCTAGTAAGGTTTGATCTATCTTGAGACAGATTCTTCTATGAATAATATTGTCGCTTATCAAAAAATATTATGTTTTCCTTGATACAAATTCATAAAATTGGAATTTTAATAATTGGTTTTCTTCTTTTGTCAGAGATCTCGGATTGTCAGTTTGTTTTGTCAGGAGAATTACGTCCGCGTTTTGAATACAGGGATGGATATAAACAACTTATGAATGAAAATGAAAATCCTGCTTTAATAAATACTCAGAGAAGTAGATTAAATATTGCATACAAAAATCAAAATATTTCAACAAGATTTTCATTTCAAGATGTAAGAACCTGGGGAGAAACAACAACAAAACAAGATATTCCGGGTATTCATCTAATTGAAGCATGGCTTGAGTTATTTTTCAATCCACATTTATCTTTGAAAATAGGGCGACAGGTTTTAAAATATGATGATCAACGATTATTAGCCAGTACAAATTGGAATAATATTTCATCATCGCATGATGTGACCTTATTGAAGTTTAACCTAAATAATTTTCATACCCATCTTGGACTTGCATATAATAATGATATGGAAAAGCTTACTGAAAGCTATTATCCTGTTAAGTATTACAAAGCTTTAGGTTATTTATGGCTATCAAAGTCTATTAATGAGAACTTAAATATATCTTTCATAGATATCATTGATGGAAATCAGAAAGATGGTTCAGATGATGTTATTTATTTCAGGAAAACATTTGGCTCCAATGTTTTGTTCAATTTCACAGATATAAGATTAAAAACCGGAGGGAATTTTTACATTCAAAAAGGGAAAGGGAAGACAGGAACTGAACTTGATGCATATTTTTATTCCGCAAATGTGGGAAAATATATTACAGATAAACTTGATGTCAAAATTGGCATTGACTATTATTCAGGTAATGATGGACTGGATACAAGCAGTTTAGTAAATCGTGCTTTTAACAAACTTTATGGTAGTGGTCATTCATTTTGTGGATATATGGATTATTTTACCAGCGTTGATACTAATACAAAAGGTGGAGGTTTGATGGATATTTATCTGACAACAAAATATACTTTTTCGGATAAGTTTCTTTTTCAGCCCTACATACATTATTTTAATCTTGCAAATAATGTTGCCATAATTAACCAGCATGATGAATTAATAGCTATTGACAAATATTTGGGTACAGAAGTTGATTTAACTATTAAATATTTATTCTCTGAAGTAACGCAAATTGATTTCGGGTATTCATTTATGTTTGCAACTAAGTCTATGGAGACTATTAAAAGTGGAAATAAAAATGGACTTCCACAATTTGCATGGATAATGATTACAATAAAACCAGAATTTTTTAGGAAAGATTGAAGGCAATAACTTGTAACAACAGCTTTATTATTTTGCTAAAAAAATTAATAGTCTATTGAGAAATCTTCTATAATTCCAGATAAGATTATTTTATATTAGCAGTTTGAAAAATTATCAGGAAAGTCTATGAAAATAATCACTAGTAAGTATTATTAATGTTGCAATATATGTTTTGCCGATTCCAGAAACATCAAACTTCTATTTGGATTTACGTCTATGTCAACATAACTATCGGTTGAATACAGTCGTATCTTAACTATTTTACTATTTGAAATAGCTTTTAGATCCTCCGCATTAATCGCTAAGTATAAATTAATACCCATAGCATCACTGCCGCCGAACTTTTTAGAATCACTATCAATATCAGTATTCGAATATTTTAAGTCATTTAATGTAACTATTTTACCATTCTCCAGTTTTAATATTAATGATCCACCCTCATCAACGGCAAAAATACTACCCAACATTATATTCAATCTCAAATAATAATGAATGTCACTTTTTATAATTTGATAATCATACTGCCCCTTCATCCAATATAATTTCTCGTACATTTTCATTCCAATTTAATTTTATGTAATTATCGGTTTATATTCTCAAATCCACTGAATACATTGAACTCGCGATAAAATTACAAAATGGATAAAAGCAAAAATCACTGTTTTAAACAACTTATTAACATTCTTAAAAACACTGATATGATTTATTAATATCTATCTACCCTGTTGGAATCCTTATCCTTTTAATAAAACTATCTGAAAAAATCAATTTGGGAATTATCAAACAAAACCCTTCTATACTCATTATTCTTATTAATAACAGGATGCTTTGTTACGGAAACCGCATCATCTCAATGGACAAGATTCAGAGGGTTTGATGGAAGTGGAATTGATTCAATTGGGTGATCCTGGCTATTCAACACCTGTAATGAGTAAATCGGGAATGGTTTTTAGAACAATATCGAAACTTATTATGCTTTAAAATTACCGGTTTAAAAAACTACAAACCCTTTTAACTATTTAGTAATATACGCTTTTATCGAAATATAATTAGCGCAATTAATAAAACCTCCTAACTTCCGCTAAAATCTACTCCATCAAACAGAAGCGATGGAATCCGCCAGGATGAATTTTCTTTAGTATCGCTACCTGCTTCAAGGAAGTTCATCCACAGATCTTTCAGGTTACCAGTGATATTCATCTCTGAGATTGGTTGAACAGGAATGCCCTTCTCAATGAGAAAACCTTCAACGCCATATGAGTAATCACCTGTAGATCCGTTACTGTTTCCACCGTTGAATCCTGTAACCAGTATACCTTTGTCAAGTGATAAGATTAATTCCTCAAGGCTTTTCTTTCCTGGTTCTATCATCAGGTTGGTGGTGCTCCCAGATGTTGGTTTCATATCCAGTTTTCTGCCATAATAAGTGTCTATGAAGTAATTTTTCAATATTCCATTAGTAATAACTTCTCGTTTTTTTGTAGCCAATCCTTCTCCGTCAAATAACACAGAACCCCGACCGGATTTGATAAAAGGGTCATCAACGATATTCAGTCCTTTTGCGGCGATCTGCTTACTCAGTTGATCAATCAGATAGGAATTTTTTTGCTGAATAGATCTTCCATTCAAAGCAGAAATCATGGGACCCAATAAAGGTGATGAGCCATACGCAATTGATCTGTTTTCAACTATCATAGGCATCTTCCCAGAATCAATTTTCCTCTGACCAAGTTTCTTCAGCGCCCTTTCCAGGGCCTGCTTACCAATATTATCTCGATTAAGCTGGTTATAGAATATGGATGACTCGGACCAGGAAGATTGAGGACGTGCATCACCACTCTTAACAGATACAGATGCGGCTAATCTATAATAGGTATTATTTCGATCCCCTTCAAAACCATTGCTGGATACCATTATCACTTCACTTAGGCTATCATAGTAATCTGTTGATACAGAAATAATTCTGTCATCAGTACCCAGTACTTCCTTTTCAATGTTAAAGGCATGTTTTATCTTTTCCTGAGGATCCACGCTATTAAATGACTTATCAAAAGTCTCCAGATCTACTCCACCTCCTTTGTAATACAGATCTGGATCAGGCAGCTTCCTGAATTCATCTTCTGCCAGGAACTTTGTCCCTGTCACTGCCTCCTTTATAAACCGGGCAAGCTCTTCCTTATTATTCAACCTGTTGGTTG
>JAGLSB010000637.1 GCA_023135955.1 Bacteroidales bacterium
CCTGCACCTGAGTGCGCTCCGTCATCGCGAGCCGACGCAGGAGGTGAAGCAATCTCGTGTCTTTTGTGGGAGATGGATTCCAGTGCAATAAGGATGCAACGCAGGAGGCGAAGCGATCTCGTATCTTTTGCAGGAGCTGTATTTCTGTGGAATAAGTCGCCCTCATGCCTCGTCTCTACAAATACTCCCTACCCATGAAGGCGCTCCGTCATCGCGAGCCGACGCAGGAGGCGAAGCGATCTCGTGTTATTTGTGGTTATTCCATTGTATTGGTATGCGACGCAGGAGGCGAAGCGATCTCTCCCTCATCTATTGGAGTACTGAATTCTTGTTCAATCCGTATTCTGATGCAGGAGACGAAACAATCCCCCAGTCATTTTTAAACTATTTTGAAAGAAATATTGAAAATCACAAAATTTAATATCTTTATAAGATCATGAATCCTTTTCACAATTATTAAAATAAATTGACAAAAAAATCTGATTATGAAAAAATTATTATTCCTCTGCATGGTTTTATTTTTTATGATACCTATGGTTAATGGGCAAAAGACTCCAACAGGAAATCCGGCTGATTTTAAAGTAAAAACATGTTTGCATTCAATAGGCTATTCAGGATTATGGCGGGGACAGGCGAGACTTTCAGTTGATGAATTTCTGGTAAAAGCAAAAGAATTAGGATATGACGGGGTTATGCTTATGGCAAAAAGACCTCATCTTTCCTTGATTGATTATGATAAAGAGGCGCGGGCTGCTCTTAAAAAAAGAATTGAAGATCTGGGTTTAACTTTGGTTGGTCTTGCCGGTTACTCTGATTACACAGCGGGAATTGACAAGCCAGGGATTCCTCATACAGAAATACAGGCTGCATATATCGGACAAATGGCTGAACTTGCCAGCGATCTTGGTACCAATATGATTCGCATCTTTACTGGTTACGAACGTCCGGGAATTCCATACGATAAACAATATGCAACTGTTGTTGAGGGTATTACACTTTCTGCCATCGAGGCGCAAAAGTATGGTGTTACCCTGGTTATTCAAAATCACCATGACATAGCCCTTCATCACGATGCAATGTACTGGATGCTGAAAGAAATTAATATGCCAAATGTTATGTCAGGTTGGGATGCCTGGGCTCCAACACTTGAAGGACTATCAACTGAAGAAATCAGAGAATCCATTTTAAAAATGAAGCCCTTTATAGTGAATACTATTGCAGCAGATTACGTTACATTGCCCAGGTACAATTATGAAAACCATCTTACGAATTATGTAGAAGATAAGCCTGTTATGCGTGCAGTGCCTATGGGTGAAGGGATTATTGACTATGATTCTTTTTTTGGGACATTAAAGGAAATTGGATACCAGGGCTACCTTGTTTATGAGATGTGCGAAGTCTTGGAAGGGGGCGGTTCAATTGAAAATCTGGATGCTACCGCTAAGAAGTTTCTCAATTATGTAGAAAGATTCAGGTAATTATACTTCAGAGTTGTACACCATTCACAAATTAGGCAGGCAATGATTATTAACGTTTTTTAACTTATATGTTGCTATATATGGAAACATTGATTATCTTTGCAATTAGATAATTGGATTAAGGTGGAATACTTTAAAACTATATACTCAGATGAAGTTGAAGAGTTCCTTGACTCCTTGGATGATAAGGCTTGCAGGAAGATAATTTACAACGTTGACAAAGCCAAATTGACACACGATCCAGAACTATTTAAAAAACTTGATTCTGATATTTGGGAGTTTAGGACAAAATATAAAAAGATTCAATATCGCTTATTAGCATTTTGGGATAAACGAGATAGTACTGAAACACTTGTAATTGCGACTAATGGTTTTATCAAGAAAACTAAAAAGACACCAAAAATAGAAATTAAAAGGGCTAGACAGATAATGGAGTTTTACTTTAAAACAATGTGATATGGAAACTAAAGAGATAAAATTTCACAACTTTGACAAACTTAAGAATAAATATATTGGAGAGCCTGGAACTG
This sequence comes from Bacteroidales bacterium, assembly GCA_023135955.1. GTDB lineage: Bacteria > Bacteroidota > Bacteroidia > Bacteroidales > JAGLSB01. The sequence goes on from JAGLSB010000637.1 coordinate 2,009, forward strand.
AAAAAAGAGACCAATATGAATTTGAGTTAAAGCTTGATATCTTAGGTGAGATAATTAAGCAAACCCGAAAAGAAAGAAATCTGACTCAAGAACAGTTGGGCGACTTGATTGGAGTAAAAAAATCTGAGATTTCGAAACTTGAGCGAAATGCAAGAAACATGACTATCAGTACTGTATTAAAGATTTTTCATGCACTAAAAGCTAAGGTGAATTTTAAGATTGAACTTGAGAATATGGACATGAGTATTGCTTAGATACATCTCAAAACGGTGTTCTGCAAAAAGTATAAGTCCAGTTGTCTGCACGCAGAAAATCACAAATTCATCTTTTCCTCTATTATCCCGTGTGTTTCTTTTATGGTATTAACCATTTCCCCATAAGGCTCAAAATCCCCGTCTATCAATCCCCTGTTAGCCCTTCGTGTAGGTGAATTAACATCAATGGGCCTGTACCATCCTGCGCCTACAATAAAATCCATGGATGCTAATTGCAGCATACAAGCCTGGTACACTTCTCCCCGCTCTTTTTGTGTGCGAACTACCTGTGGCCAGCTCCAGTCAACCGGACGATCATAGGGATCCACCCCAAAGCCATAAAGTTTTGGGCCGATGGCAGGCACGCTCCATTCACCAATAATAACAGGTTTTCCTGTTCCTTCATGCAGTCTGTTCATTATTTCCAATTCTCCCGGTGAAAAGCCAAACAATAGGTTTTGAGGATAAATATTCATACAAATTAAATCGTATTTAGCCCACAAATCTATTGTTCTGTAAATGTCTCCCATATTTCCAAGGTTTATTCGGTTGGAAATTATTATGTGATTTGGGTCCAGCTCTTTAACAAGATCATAAGTGAAATCAATATATTCTTTGACCATAGTTCGTTCAAAATCTGTGAAATCCTCATATAATGGATCATCCCAATCTTTTGGTTCAGGTTTATCTGTCAGGATTTCATCAAATGAACCGTAATTATACTGACCGAAAGAAGAAGACCAGCTTTGATTTAATTGTCCAATACTTTGATATTTGTTTTTTAAACTTTTTACAAATTCTTTTGAAGAATAATCACCCCAAATAAAATTAAAAAGATCAACTAAATTGATTTCATTATCAATATACCAGCCTGCAAACCATGATTTATCTTTGTATGCCGGAATCTGAGCCATTGCTTTTTGTCTGGCTTCCTCCCGCCATTGCGGGTTATAGGGATCAACCATCCCATGGCTGCCATCTTTTAGGTCTCCCTTATTATTTCTGGCGTAGTAATCTACATTCTCACCCATTCTACACAGGGATAGAACATGATACATGGGAAAATATTCTTCATTGTTTTGATGTCTTTGTGCAGTAATTTGAGCGAACTCATCACTGGTCCATCCTGCATATGAATTAAATCCCCAACTTTTTAATGTATCAAAAAGCATGTTTACATAAGCAATGGTATCTTTTTTGTAATTTTCATCAAACCAATTGCAGACTTCAATATTTCCGTTTCTGGTACTGATGGGTTTTACTGCCATAGTACCCATCGACCATGTAGGACTTCCATCTGGCATCGTTATCCACCACCGATGTTCTCCTTTTTTCATTTTGAAAAATCCGGTATTTTCCCTTTCCATTAGATCTGCATTGCCAAGTGGATCCGGAATATCTTGCCTGCGCCATATTTCATATCCATCAATATCCTTTTTTGAAGCAACAGAAAATTCTATATCATCAAGAACAATACTCCCTTTAGTACGAAAACGTGTATAAATTTGAATTTGCACACTATCTGCATCTTCAGGTAAATTCTCAAGAAGGAAAAAACATTGTCTCCACTGAGCATCACTCCACGAGATATTCTTTTGGTAGTTCAATGATTTATGATTACTACGCATAACATTAAACCGAATTGTTATAGGAAGTGAATATTCGATGAGATTTTCTGTTTTGTACCAAAAGCTCAATAAGTATTTGCCAGGCGATTCTATGGGCAGGGGAGAAGAGGTTTCAATTCCGGCAGGGGCTTTGTTTTCTGTCCATATTCGGGAAATACTATAGGCTTTTTCCCCAGAATGTGCATCAGTTGTAATACCAGATTCACTTGAAAATACTCTTGGTGAGACAATTTCTTGCCAGGGACTGAGATTTTCGTCAGAATTGTTTTCAAAATCAGAGTGGAGTAAGCTAGTACTTTTCTCCTGGTTTGTGCAACCAGAAAGAACTATCGCGATAGTTAAGTAAATAAAAGACAAGTTTATTTTCATTACTATAAGTTTAAAAAGTTGCCAAAAGTTAGTTATTTTAAATCTCATTCTCAAATAAATCTTGTGAACCTGATCTCTCAAATATCAATAAACCTAGAAATTTCTTCTCACTCTTTAAGATAATTTGAGGAGCTAAATAATTAGCCCCAAAATTTAG
>JAGLSB010000638.1 GCA_023135955.1 Bacteroidales bacterium
CTTCTTCAGCAGCCCTTAAAATAGCCTCATAATCAACTCCGGCATATATTACGTTTCCTCTAACAACATGTGGTTCATATTCCTCCATTTCTTCAACAGTACATTTATTTTTTTCCAGGTCATTTACTTCCGCAAAACGTTGAACTTTTTGTGCTACCAGATCACCATAAGGCATAGGATGTCGGACAGCTACAACTTTTAAACCTTTCTCCATTAATATTTCAATTATCCGTCTTGAAGTCTGACTTTTACCACATCCCGTTCTTACGGCACCAACGGCAATAACTGGTTTCTTACTTGCTATCATTGTATCCTTTCCTCCAAGCAAGATAAAATTAGCTCCGGCAGCATTAACAATTGCGCTTACACTACCAACTTTATCGTAAGTAACATCACTATATGAGAAAACACAGTCATCTACTTTCTTATCAATAATCAAATTTGGTAAATCCTCCTCAGAAAAAATTGTTATACCATCGGGATACAGTTCTCCAGCAAGTTCTGAAGGATATTTTCTTCCATCAATATCCGGAATTTGGGCGGCAGTAAATGCTACAACATTATAATCTTCATTATCGCGGAAGTAAGTATTAAAGTTATGAAAATCTCTTCCTGCTGCACCGATGATAATTACATTCTTTTTAGACATATTTTCATTTTTAAATTGATATATAAAAGATGTAAAACAAAGGTGTAAAAGTTTTAATGAATTTAAAATCTATTAAAAAACATATACAGAAATTTAGACTATCCGGTCGAAAAATAATCATTATTAAATCTGCCATGACGACCATTAATTTGATCCTGGTCGAATTTTGGATTATTATTATGAAAAAGTTAATAAATTCTTACTCGCATTTTCATAAAAACTCCCTGTATATTTGTAACTTCTGAGGCCAGAACGGCATATTATTTGAATCTAATATTCCAATAATGAATTTCCTTGCTCACATATATTTATCCGGCAATAATGAGAAGATTCTTGTAGGGAATTTTATGGGTGATTATGTCAAGGGCAGAAATTACATACAATATCCTGAAGAAGTTCGCAGGGGCATTCTAATTCACAGAAAGATCGACTATTACACAGATAATCATCCTGTTACAAAAATAAGCAAACTCCATTTAAGCGAACGATATTCAAAATATTCAGGAATTGTAGTCGATATATTTTATGATTACCTACTTACTCTTTCCTGGCAAAAATATTGTGACATACCCCTACCAGTGTTTGTAGATCGTGTATTTCATTTACTACGAAATAATTATGACATCTTCCCTCAGGGAATTAAAAACTTGTTTCCAAATTTTATCAGGAATAATTGGTTAATAGCCTATTCTACTATTGAAGGTATAGAAACAGTGTTGCAAAGAATGTCTAGCCGTACATCTTTGCCGGAACATACTGAATTTGCTATTAATTCTTTGCGTGAACATCAAGATGAATACCTGGAAGAATTTAATTCGTTTTTCCCTGATATTAAAAATTATATGCTTAAGGAATTCGGGATCAAGACAGGAAATCTTGATTTTAGTTACTGAAAATAGAATACTTAATGAAAAAGATAAACTACTAGGCTGTAGTTTTATAATTATCGATTCTTACAATCTTCTTATCCTGTTTTTCTTTTATCTCATCAAACTCATCCTCAAAGAAGAATCTGTCATCCTCAAAAGGAACAAGCTCATCAAGCCATTTCGCATTTTCATCGTATTCTGCAAAAAACGGCTTATTTACCCAATCAGGATTTCTTCCCTGAAGGAAATTGAGAACAAAAACTTTTTGATTTCTAATCTTTGTTACTCCTGCAATTTGCACTTTTCCAGGATCTGCTGACATACTAGGGCCCCGAACTGTTCTAGCAAGTCCGCTAACCTGACTATATGCCCTACTAAATATCTGGATTGATTTTTTGAGCGATGTTCCAAAATAATGCTGTGCGCCTGTATCCCTTGCAATAAACATATAATATGGTATTAACCCAAGTGCTACCTGATGACGCCACATCCTTGACCATAATTCCGGCTTATTATTAATATGGTTAAGCAAAGGTGATTGGGTTCTAATCTGAACACCAGTATTTCGTATCCTCCTGATGGCTTCCTGAACAGCTTTTGTAGAAAGCTCTCTGGGATGATTAATATGTGCCATCAGAGCCAATTGTAATCCAGACTTACTCACTTTTTCAAACAGCCTCAATACATCTTCCGAATCTTTATCATTAATGAACCTGTCTGGCCAGAATGAAAGAGATTTAGTTCCAATACGAATAGTATTAAGATTATGACTATGAGAATTTAATATGGGCTCAATATATGCTTTTAAATTATTGATATTCATCACCATTGGATCTCCACCGGTAATGAGCAAATCGCTTACAGACTGATTATTTTCAAGGTATTCTGTCAGTAGATTGGACTGCTTCATTGCGAATTTCAGTTCATCCATATTGGTAAACTGCGGCCACCTAAAACAAAAAGTACAGTATGCATGACATGTTTGTCCCTGAGTAGGAAAAAACAATACAGTTTCTTTGTATTTATGTTGAATGCCTAATAATTTCTCTCCATTCAAAAAAGGAACATTACTCTCCTGTCCTGCCGGGTGAGGATTCAATTGTCTTCGTATATCATTTGCCAGGCTATAAACTTCCTTCTTATCAGCTCCACGCCTAATCAGATCCAACATCTGATTATAATGATTATCCTGCAACATATCTTTTTGTGGGAAATTCAAAATAAACATCGGATCATCTTCAAAGTTGTCCCAATCAATTAGTTTATCTGTTACATAATTATTGGTCTTAAAAGGAAAAACTTTTGATACCACCTCAATTGCTTCTCTCTGTTCTTTGCTAAACTTCGAAAATTGATCGATGTTCTGATAATTGTGTATGGAATAGGACTGATGCTTCATAGAACTAAATGAACGTTTTTTGAAAGATTACAAAAATAGTAAAAAAGACGGTTCTTAAAAAATTAATTCAACAATGATCCCATACAAAACTAATCAATATCTATTGTGAAAACAATCACATATAACTTATTTTCAAATATTTAAGCTTAATTCCAATTACTCAACTAATCATCTTTACTAAGTTATAGGCATCTGGCGGAATTAAGCAGCACACCACATCAGCACACCAGCACTCCCGATATCTATCGGGAAGCACACCAACACACTAATTAATATGCTCCATCCGACTAGCATCCAACCTCAATAAAATGAAAAGTAAAATAGTAAAAGCCCAAAGTGAGGAGCCTCCATAGCTGAAAAATGGTAGAGGAATACCTATTACAGGGAACATTCCAATTGTCATTCCAATATTTACAAAAAAGTGAAAAAACAAAATCGAAACAACTCCATAGCCATATATTCTGGCAAATTTGGATCTTTGCCGCTCTGCCAATTTAACTAGTCTTAGCAGAAGGAAAACAAATAACAGAATCACAATGCTTGAACCAATAAAACCCCATTCCTCACCAACTGTACAAAAAATAAAATCAGTACTCTGCTCTGGAACGAAATTTAGTTTAGTCTGTGTACCATTTAAATAACCTTTACCACTTAATCCGCCCGAACCAATTGCAATCTTTGACTGTGCAAGATTATATCCAGCACCATGAGGATCAGACTCAAGATCGAGCATAATATTTATTCTCCTTTGCTGATAGGAGTCGAGAATATTATTAAAGGCGAAATCAACAGTAAAGACATAAAATATCGCCATTATCCCAAATCCCAGGATAATTCCTGCTGATCTCAATCTGGATTTCAAAATTACTATCAAAAAGATAATGCTTGAAAAACCTAAACTAAGAATCCCAATCCTTAAATTACCAGACTCCAATCCTGCCTGTGAATCTATTCCCCAGAAGACAAATAAATTGCCTGCAATAATTAGTGCAGATAACATCATCTTCTTAAAACTTCTGAGAACAATCCCAGCTGAAAAAATTGATAATATTGTAATTATTCCAAGAATTATAACTTTCTCAAAGATTAGACTCAATAGAAATAAAACAATGAGCGAAATAGAAATAAGCAAGAAACTTATAGGAAAACCTTCACGAAATACGACTAGAATAAAAACAAAGAAAACAATAGCTGAACCAGTATCCGGTTGCAAAATAATTAATAGTGAAGGAGATAAAATTATTATGGCAGAAATAAAATATGTCTTAAACTTGTTAATTTTCAAATTAAATCCCGATAGATACCTTGCCAATGCTATTGCAACTGCAGGTTTGGCCAACTCTGAAGGTTGAATTTGAAGACCACCAAGTATAATCCAGCTTTTGGCTCCGTTAATTTCTTTGCCAACAAGGAGTACTATTAGCAATAGAAGAATTGCCATTCCATAAAATGCATAGGCAAAAAAATCATAGAATTTATGATCAATGATCAATATTATTGTTGCAATAATTATAGAAGAGATCATCCATAAAAATTGCTTTCCCTGGCGATGACTGAGATCCAGGAGCTCTGAAGTACTATCAGAATACACGGCTGAGTATATATTCAACCAACCTAAAACTATCATTATCAGGTACAGCAATACTGTAATCCAATCCATATTTGCTATAACACTACCTCTTTTCATTCTATCTCTTCTTTATCTAATTGTGGACCGTTCAAGATATAGGTTTCCAGCCAGCTTCTGGTTACCTCTCTAGTTAAATATTTTTCTATCATGAGACTTGCAATGGGGGCAGCCCAACTTGAACCAAATCCAACATTCTCGACATATGCCGCAATAGCAATCTTCGGATCATCTTTTGGGGCAAAAGCTACAAAGATGGAATGATCCTCACCAAATGGATTCTCAGCTGTGCCTGTCTTTCCACAGATTATCAAATCATTCATTTTTGCAATTCTAGCAGTACTTCCTTTTCCTCCGTTCACTACAAGATCCATTCCGTTAACAACAATTTCAAACAAGGATGAATC
>JAGLSB010000639.1 GCA_023135955.1 Bacteroidales bacterium
CCCTTCTAATATACATAGAGAAATTATTGATCGCGTGATATAGTTCAATCGGTACTTCATGCCTGGTCGTTCCGACTACATGAAGTTCTATTTATTGGCGGTTGTTGTTTTTCATTTCGGCTATCATTTTCATTGGAGGCATTGTGATAGTTGTGTTTTGCAAATCACTATGATTATGTTCTTTTTGATCTCTTTCAGACCATGTCTCTTCTACGAGCAAAATAACAATGTCAGTACCATTTGATATTTCTTTATTAAAAGCGTCTTTTAAAACTATTTGTTTTTTTATTAATGTTAATCTTTCAAAACCATGGTCTTTTATCATCTTTCCTGGATTAATCAAACCACATTTGCTTATTAAGATAATGCTAAAAGATTTATTTTTAGGAATTTCCCAAATTTTAAAGCTGCGGAGTTGATTTATGTCAATTTCTTTAAATCTTGAGTGATTATTAATGTTATCAATGAAAAAGGAATCAACTAAAAAGGGTAAAAAATGACTTCTTTCTAAATTAAAGATATTTTTTTCTATATCTAAATTATTTAAATATATCTTCTTTTTCTTATCGTTTTTTGCTTTTGAATGTACTTTACCATCACTATGAAATGAAATGTGGTCATATAAATATCCATTATTTTCATCAGTCAAATCTATTGGGATATATTTTCCTTTTGTTCTACTTCCCCATGGAAAATGATAAAACAATTCACATTTTTCAGGTATTGTTCTGATTGTTGAAATTAAATAATGTTTTTGTTCTTTTTTAATTATTATGTTAAAAGTATTCATTTTGGAATTGTTTTTATAATTACCGCCAACGGGAGTCTGTGCAAAAACTCAATTTACATATAAATATAACTCCTTAGGATTAAATAGAGAGCCTTTAGTGAAATAAATACTTCCCATCGTGACAGGAATGGTTTTTAAAGATGAAATGAATAATTCGTTAAACTGGCTTAAAAAAAGCCGTATTTTATCAATAAAATCAGGCAAACAGCACTTCCTTAGTGCTTTAATGAATTTTTCAGCACCTAATATTGAAATGAATCTACTCATACTTGGTCGTTCCGACCACATGAAGTCCTATTTATTGTGCAACGTGTTATTTATTATTAATTTCTTTGCCATCAAATTGTTTACTTCTTTCATCTTGTAATGTGCATGAATAAAAATTCTCCAATTGCAAGTAGTATTTAAAAAGCAATTGAATTTGTCATATTTATTAATAACTGGTGCATATTCATGCTTAACAATAGGATCAATACTTTTTATACTTTCGAAACATGTTCAATAGGGCAATCGTTAAAAGCAACCATCCAATAATTAACTGTATTATAGAACCAACAGGATCACCATAAAAGTTTACCCCTGTAATCTTGAGATCCCAAGACAATTTAGCTTGAGATAATAAACTACCTCGCAGCAGAGCTGACGAGGTATTAAACGGAGTTTGCTTTGCAAACATATATATTTCCGACCCAGAGGGTCGGGGAATTAAACCACTTTAGATTAAAAGAACTCCAATTATTAAAAATGCTATATTCTTTATTTTGCTTCTAGTATTGTTAGTCATTTTCTATTTGCATGCTTGGGCTTAGGGATAGTGCACAACGGTATGTGTAAATTTTAGTGGCCAAATTTGTTGCACTTTACTATCAGATCGTTACAAGCTTTAGAAAATGTATTAAGTTTTGTGACAGTATCATCCTGGCCATTAAATTTACATTTTGTGTGTGCCTTGAATGGTAAA
>JAGLSB010000064.1 GCA_023135955.1 Bacteroidales bacterium
GAAAATTCATCACCTGAATTTATTAACGCCATGGCAATTAATCCAGGAACAATTACAAGAAAAGGAAGGAACATTTTTGGAAATGCACCAATAAGAGGTGTTCTTCTTGCTGCACTCATTGACCCGGCAGCCATTGCACGCTGCACAACAAGGAAATTTGTACACCAGTACCCAAACGAAAGTACAAATCCGAGTCCGACTACTATTCCCATTATTCCTCCCATTGGATGCTCCAATGAAATATTTTGCCAGGAATGCTCAAAACCAGTGGTTGCAGGATTTAAGGCCAGTTTCTCAATCATACCGTCCCAACCTCCAATTTTAATTAACCCGATTATAACTAGAGGAAGAAAACCAATTACTATAAGGAAAAATTGTAATACTTCATTGTAAATTGCTGAACTTAAACCACCCAGATATGTATATACTAGAACTATACTGGCAGAAATTACTAAACTCAAATGGAAATTCCATCCAAGCAATGTTTCCATGAGCAAGGCAAGGGCATACATAGAAATACCTGATGCGAAAATTGTCATAATGGCAAAGGAAAAGGCGTTAAAACCTCTCGTCTTTTCATCAAATCTAAGCTTAAGATATTCAGGCACCGACCTGGCTTTAGATCCATAATAAAATGGCATCATAAAAATTGCCAGAAAAATCATAGCTGGAATTGCCCCAATCCAGTAAAAATGAACTGTTGCCATACCATATTTTGCACCCGAAGCAGCCATCCCCATAACCTCAAGAGCCCCAAGGTTAGCAGAAATGAAAGCTAAGCCAGTCACCCAGGCAGGAAGTGATCGTCCTGCTTCAAGGAAATCCGTAGCATTTCTCATATACTTCTTTAGTGCCCACCCAATTCCTAGCACAAAGCCAAAATAAATAATCATGATCGAATAATCGATCCCTGTTAGATCAAATGTGTTCATAGTATAAGTTTAGTTTGAAGTTTGTTACAATAGATTGAATATTGCCAATTATGTATTTTAATAGTGCGCTAATATATATAAAATAATTATTTTAGTTTCAATTTAATTGTAATAGTGGTAAATAGTTATCATTTACAATACAAATTGCGCTTTTTCTTTGCAATCAAAAACTAAGATGTTATGTTTACAAGAAAGAAAGTTCATTATTTTAATTGTTAAGTATATCTAAACCTGAAATTCGATAATTATGGCAACACTTGATTGGATTATTCTTGGCCTTTTTGTCCTGGCTCTTATTGGAATAATATTCTGGGTGGTAAAACAAAAAACTAAAGATACTTCAGACTACTTCCTCGCTGGTAGAGATGCTACATGGATAGCAATTGGAGCATCAATTTTTGCGTCAAATATTGGTTCCGAACACCTTGTTGGACTTGCCGGAGCTGGTGCAGAAAGTGGTATGGCTATGGCGCATTGGGAAATGCATGGTTGGCTTATATTATTTCTTGGATGGGTGTTTGTCCCATTCTATGCAAGAAGTAATGTATTTACTATGCCCGAATTCCTTGAAAAAAGATATAATTCTGAGTCAAGATCATTCTTGTCAATTATTTCATTGGTTAGCTATATTTTAACTAAAGTTGCAGTTACGGTATATGCTGGTGGAGTGGTTTTCAAAGATGTTTTCGGAATCGAATATATTCAATTTGGCTCAGCACAGATCGACTTCTTCTGGATAAGTGCCATCGGTCTTGTTGTCATAACAGGATTGTATACCACTTTTGGAGGAATGAAGGCTGTGTTATATACTTCTATTCTACAAACTCCAATTCTATTATTCGGATCTATTGCAATCCTTGTTATTGGTTTGACTAAACTGGGAGGCTGGGCTGAAATGATGGAAATTGTAAGAGCTGTCCCTGCAAATGAGCATGGTGATACAATGGCAAATCTTATAAGATCTCCGGGTGATCCGGATTTTCCATGGACCGGTGTGATTCTAGGTTCGGCAATTATAGGTTTCTGGTATTGGTGTACGGACCAGTTTATTGTTCAAAGAGTATTGTCTGGAAGAGATCAGAAGCAAGCTCGTCGCGGAACTATTTTTGGAGGTTATTTAAAACTTACACCCGTATTTATTTTTCTTATTCCGGGAATGATTGCATTTGCATTAACACAAAAAATTGATCCCGAAACTCAGGAACCGCTTTTGAATCTTGCAAACAACGATGCTGC
>JAGLSB010000640.1 GCA_023135955.1 Bacteroidales bacterium
TCGGAGGTTTATAGACCTCCGAGGTCTAAAATAAATAAATATTTAACAAATACAATAGCTCTTCCAAATTTTCAAAAATAAACCCTAAATCATAATATCCCTATCAGTTAAATACAACATTACAATACATGAAATTTACCTAACATTGTTAAGATTTTGTCAAAATAAAAATTTAAAGCAGGGATTTCTGAGCAATTCAACTAATTTTGATCTAATAATTATCTGAAATAATAATGTAAAACTTACTATTATGAAAAAGATATTATCTCTCTTAAGTATATTAGCTCTTTCAGGAGGATTCTTCCAGACTCAGGCTCAGGTCGGAAACTATTTAAAAAATAAGGCCAAACAGGCAACGGTCAGGGCAGGTCAAAAATCAGATGAAAAAGTTACTGAAGAGGTGAACGAAGAGGTTGATACCGGAGTAGAAAAGGTTTTTAATAAATTTTTCGGAGAAGATGAAACCGAAACTTTGGAATCTGCGAAAAGTTCTGAAACAGATGTTGAAAGTGATACTTCTGATGGCGAAAATAATTCCTTCCAACCTGCAAGTTCTGAGTCTTCTTCCTCTGATGTCCGGGCAAATGCCATGATGAAAGCCATGGGTATAAACACTACTTCGGTTGATGTGAAAGAGAATTACAATTATTCCGGAAATATATTAATGACAGTTCAGTCCTGGGATGATGAGGGGAAACCCGAAGATGAAATTCAATATAAAACTTTTATGACTAAAGATAACTCAGGCTTTGCAATGGAATTTGGAGATGAAGGTGAAGAAGAATCAACTATGATTTTCGACTACAAAGATGAAAAAATGATTATTCTCAGCGATGATGGCGACACAAAAAGTGGAATGGTAACAGCCTATTCAGGCTTAGCCGAACAAATGAGCGATGCTGAAGAAGATTCTGAATACAACGATAATACCGATTATAGTTCATATAGACAAAACTTGAAAAAAACAGGAAAATCAAAGAAAATTGCCGGTTATAAGTGTGATGAATATATATACGATGATGAAGAATCACATATTGTAATGTGGATGACAGATCAACTGCCTGCCGACTTAATGGCTAATATGTTCAATGCAAATGTTATGGCTGGCAGTTCAATGGGGTTTTATGGGGGTTTTACAATGGAAATGGATCAACAATCTAAGAATTCGAAGGACAGGACATATATGCTGGTTAATGAAGTTAATGAAAATCAGTCTACCTCCATTTCAACGAAAGGATATGAGCTTATGTCGATTAGTGGAATGCCAAATGAATAAATTTAGTTTCGTCTTAGCTAATAATTTTTCTATGATCTGGAGAGATATTTTCACGATCTGGTCAAACCATTAAAAAGCGTTTCCCAATGATGTTCTTTATAATTTAAAATTATCCGGGGCTTTTTCCTGAATTAGCTTGCGAATTAAAAATTGTAATCAAAGATCAGAGAAATAATAATACTGTTGCGCTTATGTTGAGTGGAAGGCGGGATACAAGGGGGAGGGTGGAAAAGTTTCTTTTGATTTCTTTTTGGATATACCTATACCTCGGAGGTTCTTAAACCTCCGAGGTTTAAAATAAAAAAATATTTGACAAACACAAATCAAAACACCATTGCCATAGCCCCTAAAAATCATTCCAAGATATTCCTGATTAGCCTCTTAACCCGGGAATAAGTTATTATTTAAAACCAAAGAACAAGAATTGAAAAAACTCTTTTCTAATTCTGACAATAATCATACTTCCTTTTAAAGTAAAATAGCTTATTTTGTAATTTGTTTTCAAACCACATCATAATGGATAATAATGAAAAGCTATTCGGTGAGTTTTCGGCCGTTTCAAAGGAACAGTGGGAGGCGAAAATTCATTCCGATCTCAAAGGCTCTCAATATAATAAACTAATTACCAAGACTATAGAAGGTGTTGATCTTAAACCTTATTATACTAAGGAAGATCTGACAAAATTAGAATACCTTAATGTACTTCCCAACGAGTTTCCATATGTCCGCAGCTCAAAAATTCAGCTTAATGAATGGGAAATTCAAGAAGATATAGAAATTCAGGATTTTAAAGACGCAAATAAAAAGGCTCTTTCAGCTCTTGGGAAAGGCGCTTCTGCAATTTTATTTATATTGCCTGATGACATTATTCCTGATGATGATAGTTTTTCGATCTTATTGAATGAAATCATATTTGACTGTATTCTATTAAGTTTCAAGGCTCCCGGAAAAGAAGAACTTATACTGAAATTGCTTTCTGCTGAAGTTGAAAAAAGAGGCCTGGATAAAAATAAAATTAATGGCTGCCTGAATAATGACCCATTAGGAGAATTGAGCCGGAAGGGATCTGAAAAAACTGAAAATATTATAAACTTTCAAAACATTTCAGATTTCCTAAAAAGTAGCGCAAAAAAGTTCCCGGAATTAAGATGCATTTCGATTAACGGGAGTATTTTTCACAATGCAGGAACCTCAGCTACTCAGGAATTAGGTTTGAGTTTGTCCAAAATGGTTGAATATATCGACCAACTTACTGCATGTGGATTGAAAATTGACGAAATTGCACCCCATTTTCAGTTTAATTTTTCAACAGGGTCTTCCTATTTCATGGAAATAGCTAAAATTAGGGCAGCTCGTTTGCTTTATGCTAATATAATTAAGGCTTATAAAGCAAAAAGTGATAGGTCTAAAAAAATTTTCATACACACATCAACTTCGGAATGGAATCAGACAATTTATGATCCATATGTAAATATTCTTAGAGGTACTACCGAAAGTATGTCGGCAGTATTAGGTGGAGTAAATTCCTTATCTGTATCTCAGTTCGACAAATCATTCAGAGATTCAACCCGATTCTCAGAACGGATAGCCAGAAATACTCAAATAATTCTTAAAGAAGAAGCCCACCTGAATAAAGTTGTTGATCCAGCCTCCGGTTCATGGTATATTGAAAGTCTGACAGATTCTATTGCAGAAAAAGCCTGGGATTTATTTCTCGAAATTGAAGAGGAAGGAGGATTTTTAGCAGGACTAAAATCAGGAAGCATTCAAGCATTAATAGATGAAACAGCTCAATTGCGCAACATAAATATTGCTACAAGAAAAGAGATTTTACTTGGTACAAATCAGTATCCTAATCCTAAGGAACAAAATCATCCGGATTTAGTAACAGATAAAGCCTTCCCTGAAAATCAAATCCAGGAAAACCTGAATATCAAAGCTTTAAAAGAATGCCGGGGAGCTCAATCTTTTGAAGAACTAAGATTAAGCACCGAGATCTCGGGTAAAATCCCTGTAGTTTTTTTATTCAATTTCGGAAATATTACATGGCGAAAAGCACGAGCTGGATTCGCAAGTGGATTTTTCGCATGTGCCGGTTATGAAATTATTGACAATCATGGATTTGATGATCTGAAAGAGGGTCTGAAAGAAATGAGAAAATCTGAAGCAGATATTGTTGTCCTCTGTAGCAGCGATGAGGAATATTCTGTTATTGCAACTGAATTCTTATCAGAACTTAAAGATGGTCAAATTCCGGTTATTGCCGGTTATCCGAAAGATAATATTGTTGAATTAAATGAACTGGGAATTGAGCATTTCATACATGTAAAGTCAAACCTATTAGAAGAATTGACAAAGTTTAATCAACTATTAGGAATAGATTAATAATACTGAATAATGAAGCCTGATTTTAAAAATATAAATTTTAGAGAAGCAACCGACTCAAGCAAAAATTTGAAAAGCTGGGAGAAAGAAAACCTGATTGAAAAAGATTGGGAAACTCCTGAGCGTATTCTGGTAAAACCAGTTTATACAAAGGAAGATGTCAAAAATATGGAGCATCTGGACTTTGCTGCAGGACTCCCTCCATTTTTAAGGGGCCCCTACTCTACAATGTATGTTAGTCGCCCATGGACAATCAGGCAATACGCCGGATTCTCAACCGCAGAAGAATCCAATGCTTTTTACAGGAGGAATCTTGCTGCAGGTCAGAAAGGTCTGTCTGTTGCCTTTGATCTTGCCACACACAGGGGTTATGATTCAGATCACGAAAGAGTTGAAGGCGATGTAGGTAAAGCTGGTGTAGCAATTGATTCTGTGCTTGACATGAAAATCCTTTTTGATGAAATCCCCTTAAATAAAATGTCCGTCTCCATGACAATGAACGGAGCTGTACTTCCTATTATGGCATTTTATATTGTTACAGCTTTGGAACAAGGGGCAAAACTCGAGGATCTAAGTGGTACTATTCAGAATGATATTCTCAAGGAGTTTATGGTTAGAAACACTTATATCTATCCACCGGAAACTTCCATGCGGATAATTGCAGATATTTTTGAATATAGTTCAAAAAAAATGCCTAAGTATAATAGTATCAGTATCTCAGGTTATCATATGCAAGAAGCCGGGGCCACAGCCGACCTTGAACTGGCATACACTTTGGCCGACGGTCTGGAGTACATTCGTACTGGTATTGCTGCAGGAATTGATATTGACTCATTTGCACCTCGCTTATCATTTTTCTGGGCCATTGGGATGAATCATTTTATGGAGATAGCCAAATTGAGGGCTGCACGGTTATTATGGGCAAAGATTGTAAAACAATTTAATCCTAAAAATCCAAAATCGATGGCTTTAAGAACACATTCTCAGACTTCGGGATGGAGCCTTACCGAGCAGGATCCTTTTAATAATGTTGCCCGAACATGTGTTGAAGCTCTGGCAGCCGGACTGGGTCATACCCAGTCTCTTCATACAAATGCCCTTGATGAAGCCATTGCTTTACCCACAGATTTCTCGGCCAGAATTGCCAGGAATACTCAAATATACCTACAGGAGGAAACCGGAATTTGTAATTCTGTTGATCCTTGGGGTGGCTCTCATTATATTGAAAGTCTGACGCATGAAATAGCACATAAAGCCTGGAGTCTTATTGAAGAA
>JAGLSB010000641.1 GCA_023135955.1 Bacteroidales bacterium
ACCGGGTATCGCATTCTGTCGAAGGTTTTTAATGCCAGTTGTTTTTCATCTTCATTGCCTGCCCAGCAAATTCTCCAGTTTGCCCAGCAGGGTAGAAATTCTTCTCTTTTAATATTGGCAGGAGCCAAACCCCAACCCGTTGATTCAATGCCTTTATCAGTACACTTATAATATCCGGTATTGATACCAACTTTGTTTACGACTTTGTGGGACTCTTTAACCAGGCCAATTCCTTCCTTTTCATTAAATAAGAATAAAATATTGGCATCCTTATGTATCTCGTCCTCCGAAATTGGTTTAGATATTATCTGGTCGTCAACAAAATCAAGCGTATCAGTATTTCTACCATCATGATCGTTGTAGAATCCTACTGTTTGACGCGTTAAACCTGCAGTTGATACCGGTAAAAAATCTGTCAGAAAATCGTTTGAGCAGGCAATGCCCGGAGCGGCCCATGAATTTATACCTTTTAAAAATAATTGTGTGCGAAAACCCGGAGCATCAGGATATGCCCAGATTTCAAAACGAAGCCTTAAACCAGACTCACCATATTGTTTTTCTAACATTGCGTAATCCATTTCAGCAATTATCCGGATATGTTTGCTGGTAAAATTGTCATCGTTTGAAATATCGGCTGTTAATGACACTAACTCCACATCATCTTCGAATAAGCTTAAATCCCAATCGGCAAGGTGTTCGGATTGCAGACTTACCCATTCTTTGTCGGTTTGTAAGTTCTTAAATCCAGTGCTAAGGAAGGTATTTGCGCATAACTTATATGTACAAATAAAAGGAGCAAAAAAGTAATCACAATATTTTTCATATGTTTATAATTGATTTTTATTTGTCATATAGGAACATCCATTTAGTCATCCCTTTATGTGATTAGTTTTAACCATGAATGTTTCATACCTGTATAGTCTTTATATTATTTCAATTCATCTGAACATCTCTTGTGCCAACCACCAATAAACTGCTCAGATTGATTGCCAAAATTTAATTAGGAGACGAGGCGTACCTACAATTCCCGGTAAATATCTATTTTACGATTAATACATTCTATTATTCGATGATCACTCTGAAAGTCGATACTTGATCTTCAGATATTATCTGAACAAACACAATGCCCTTATAATTCAGTGAGCTGACATCCAGGGCAACAATCGATGATCCGGCTTTTCCCTGGTAAATTGCCTGACCGCCAATAGTAGTAATTTGAACAGAACAGTTCTCCATTAATTCAAGATATAAAATATCTGAAACAGGGTTTGGGTATACCTTGAATGTATCATTGTCCTGGCCTGTAAAATGAGATCTAATGTATTTTTCGATAGTTGATGTTATACTATCTTTGACCACGCTTACATTAATAATTTCAACTTCATCCAGCCTCTCAGGCCAGGCCCCTCCCACAGGCAGCAGCCCAAGAACTATTTTATAAGCATTGTCAGCTATAGGGATGTCCGGAGAAACAATTAGCTCCAAACTATCTGTTCCGGTTCCTGCAGGCACCGTCCTGGTATTGGATCCATAGTTAGTCCAGGGATCTGAATTCAATTGAATAGAAGCACCAATATCTCTTGATTGACTGGTTTCATACTGTGCGTGAACTGCTATTGTATCACCGGGAAAAACCTGATCCGGAATTACAGCGTCTGTTAATCTATCAATTGGAGCAACTACAGTAAGCTCACAAGAGCTTGTAAATCCACCATCGTTGGTTGTAACGGTAATAGTAGCGTTGCCGTCATTAACAGCAGTTAATAATCCATTTGCATCAACAATAAGCACTGAAGCATCAGATGAACTCCAGCTTACCGACTGGTTGGAGGCATCAGCTGGTAATACTGTTGCAACTAACTGATGTATATCTCCTTCAGTCAAATCTCTGGAAGGACAATTATCAATACCTACACCGTCTACTGGTATTGGTTTACTCACAGCGCTTACATCCACTATTTTTATTTCATGCAGTCTGTCTGGCCATGCCCCCCCAACTGGCAAAAGATTCACCACTATTTTATATGCGTTTGCAGCCAAAGGAATACTTGAGGAAATAATTAAATCAATAGTAATTGATCCGATACCAGCAGCCACCGTTATGGTATTGGATCCATATGAATCCCAGGGAGTTGAATTTTTTTGAATAAACACACGAATATCGCGTGTCTCACTGGCTTCATATTCTACAGAGACTGATACTGTATCGCCGGGTGAGACCTGACTTGGCGCAGTAACATTGTCTAACTCATCAACCTTAACTTCAACAACCTTAAGCTCGCAACTATCAGTATACATTCCATCATTGGTGGTAGCTGTGATGGTAGTGGTACCCACCAACAGAGGGCTTATTTGTCCATTGGAAGCAACGGTCGCAACTGAAGAACTGGATGAACTCCACTGAACCGATTGGTCTGTAGCATTATATGGGGAAACTGTTGCTGTAAGTTCACCAGTTTGTCCAACCCCTAATGTTAAAGTCTCTGGAGTTACTGTTACACCCGTAGCATCGACAACGGGTGGCAGTTTTATAACACGCACAAACGATACAGGAACTTCTTTGCCTGCTTCGGAATGCAATTCGAAATCATAGTCAAAACCGCTGGCATCAAATTTTGTATCAACAAAAAATGTAGCAGTTCTTACCAAGTCGCCCCCTGTTGTATTAATCGTTTTTTCCTGCGGTCCGCTATTGTTGTAGTACACTAATTTTAAGGTACCCACAACATTGTCAATGTAGGAAACTTTAATGGCAACACTTTGCTCAACATCAGTAGGAAAAACAACATCATCAGCAGCAAAGCCAATCTTTTGACCTTTTCTAGCTATATAATCGTATGGTTTACTGGGATCGTAGATCCAGGAGTGATAATTTTTATCAATCTGGATTACGGCTTGTGTTTCGTAACCTGGTGTGTCACGCTGATATATCCAGCGTTCAAAGTTTTTGACGTTAGCATTTACGTCAGTTCTTATATAAGTTTCCCGTAGGAAACACCATGCATCGGGCGTATCTTCCCGGGTTCTGCCCAGTTCCTGACCTACCCATGCCAGCATTTCCGGCATTAGAGAAAAGCCGTTAAACAATACAGCATTAGTGCGCATTTGAAGCAAGCGAATATTTGAACTAAAATAGCGATAAGGATATCCGTCAATTGGACCAAAACGATCTACCCATGATTCCTGATATTCCTCATTTTCTTCACCGTGGTATGTGTTATTGGCAATTATTGAATTACTCTCATCAACGTACATGTAATTATTGGCATCTAAAAGCTGGCCCATAACAGCGTCGGGGGTATGATACATGTAATGCTCCACGAACCCTCGTCTGATGCCAAAACCTATGCTTAAACCATGATTGGAATACCCGCCCATAACCATTTTGTGTCTTATTCCATCTGTTATAGCAGCCCATGCATCTAATCTTTCTATTACGTGCTGTACTGTATCATTGCTGAAAGGGTCATCTTCTCCTCTAATAGGCCCGATGCCTTCATCTCCCCACGATTTGGAAGAATATCCAACGTACAAACCGACTACATCATCTCTGTTTTGAATTCCAGTTGCACCAAAATCAGCAATTAAATTCAAGTAGTGTTGGTGATAAATAGAATCAGCAGGGTCATAGTCGATGTCGCCTTCGGGATGTACTATTGTATTGATACCTAAATCTGCAAGCCATGTTGGTGCTGATCTTTCAGCCCGACAGGTCATGAGGCGTATGACCGACTTGTAGCCTTTAGCGCTACATAAATCTATGGCATAGCGCACGCCGTCCCAATCGTAATTGTCTTCGGTCGGTTCGATATCCTTCCAGTTTAGCCAGTGTGTCACTACCGGATTACAAGGAAAATTAACGGTAGGGAAATCCTTAATCCTTTGATCGGTTAAATAAATGTTCCTTGCCGTTATGAGTTTTGAAGCAGGAGCAGGGGCAGTTCCAGGAGGTAGGGACCAATCCCAGCCGTCGACAATACCGCCTGATACAACCCATGGTACCCGGTTTATGTCTTCAATGGGGGTTTGATTATAGCTTGGCCAATAATGAAAAGGGCCTTGTGCTTGTGCATTCAAACAAAGAAGAAACACACCAGTTAGTAGTAAACTAATTCTTTTAAATAAGTAATCTTTTTGCATTTCAATTAACTTTTAAACTACAAGAACCGATTAGATAGCGGCTGCAGTATATGATGTTCACCAGGTGTTAATTCACAGATACAATTATTTCAAAGCCTTTTGCTCCCAATTCTTCCGATCGTATTCCGGGAGAGGCATTACTCACGATAAGCTTTGCTTCGCCAACATACTGTTCCTTTTCACCATCAATAGTAAAATATGCGAATGCTTCATAAGGAATGGAAAAATCCACAGTTACTTGTTCTCCCTTTTTTACCGCTACTCTCTTAAAATCAACAAGTGAGGCAACAGGTAAAAGTTCTTTTTCTATACTCAAATACACCTGTATTACATCCTCGGCATCCATTACACCGTTATTTTCAATATTGATTGAGAATTCAAGACTTTCATTCTTATCCAGATTCACTTCTGAATTTTCTGGCTTATGCCATTCAAGGTCTACATATCCAAGTCCAAACCCGAATGGATACATTGGGCTTTCCTTTATGTATTTGTAGGTTCTCCCAGCCATGGAGTAATCCTCATAATCGGGCAACTGAGCTATTGACTTCGGAAATGTGATTGGTAATTTACCTGATGGGGATATCTCGCCAAAAAGAATATCGGCGACTGCCTCGCCACCTTTTTCGCCTGGATACCATGCATATAATACAGCATCTGAAAGTTCTGAGACTTCGCGCAAATCAAGTGGCATTCCCGCACAGACTACAGTGATAACCTTTTTCCCGCCGATACGGGCCTGTTTATTAATTTTTCTAAGCAGTATCAGTTGGCTTTCCGGCAGTTTCATATCAAGAATATCCCCTTTATGAGGAGAGGCAATTGATTCACCTTCTTCACCTTCAAGCAGCAATGTCAGCCCGAGTACAACAATGGTGGCATCTGCATTTTTTGCCTGACCGCTAAACCAATCCATTCCGTTCAGGTTTTCAGTAGTTAGCATTGCCCCCTGTCTGAACTGCATTCTTGTTGAAGGTGAAACTTTACCGGCAACTCCTTCGACAATTGTTTTTAAGTTTGAGTTAATCCCATTGTAATTACCAACAAGCGATAAATTATTCCCGGCTAAAGGACCTGTCATATAAATAAATGCACTGTTTGGATCTATTGGTAGAGCATTATCATTTTTTAACAAAACTATCGATTTGTGGGCTGCCTCTAAAGCAAGTTGTTGTTTTGAAGCATCGTTTATGACTTCTGTTCCAATGTTTCTGTAAGGATTATCTTCAGCAGGATCAAACATGCCAAGTTTAAAACGGGTGCGTAGCAGGATTTTTAACTTGTCATCAAGTTCCTGTTCTGTTACTAATCCTTGCTCAATAGCCGATTTAAGCCCTTCATCATAAGTTTTTCCACAGTTAAGATTTACACCACTTTTTAAGGCTAAAGAAGCTGATTCCGCATAATTTGAGGTAAGTTCGTGATCGTTGTGAAAGTTTTTCAATGCATTGCAATCACTTACAATATGACCTTGAAATCCCCACTCACCCAACAGGATATCCTGAAGCAACAAATTACTGCCACAGCAGCCTTCGTTATTTGTTCTGTTGTAGGCACACATTACCGCCTCGACTCCTGCATCAACACATTTCTTAAATGCAGGTAAATATGTTTCTCTCAGATCTTTTGAGTTTGCAATTGCATTAAATTCATGACGTAATGCCTCAGGACCACTATGTACCGCAAAATGTTTTGCACAGGCCGCAACTTTAAGGTACTTCGGATCGTCGCCCTGTAAACCTTTGATATAAGCAGCGCCCAAGGCCCCGGATAAATATGGATCTTCCCCGTATGTTTCTTGTCCGCGACCCCATCTTGGATCTCTGAAAATATTCACATTAGGAGACCAAAACGTGAGCCCCTGGTAGCGGCCCTGTTCTCTTCCCATACTTAGTAAATGGTTGTTTATGGCCCTGGCTTCATCCGATACTGCATCGCCAATTTTCTGAAGAAGTGCAGGATCGAATGTTGCAGCTATTCCTATGGCTTGAGGAAATACAGTGGCTCTTCCCGAACGTGCAACACCATGCAAGGCTTCGCTCCACCAATCATATGCATCAACACCAAGGCGATCAACTGCAGCACTGTTCATGATCATTTGTGAAATCTTCTCTTCAAGAGTCATTGCTTCTAACAGGGCCTCAATTCTTATTTCTGTATCCAGATCACTATCGAACCATTTTCTATCCTGACCTGAAACACCGGATACAACAATCATTAAAAAAAATAATACACTAATACACTTCATAAAGCTTCTTTTATAACTTAAATTTCTAATTTGAAAAATTTTATACCGAATATAGTTCGGTCAGAGAACAATAACTATCTAATTCCGGTCAAATTAGTATAACCCCGGGCATAAATACTTTGTATGCCTTGCTCTGGCGGGAAAGAATCCCTGTTTTTTCATTCTAATCATAGTGGCTGCAAAAATATTCCATTTTACTCACGAATTGGCTATTTTCAATTGTTTTTGTGAGCCAAAGGTTTTGCGTTATGCTCATAATATTGAAAATTAATTTTTTTTCGATGATATAAAATTATTGATTCCTCTATTTTCCATGGTCTACTTATCTACCATTTATATACATCTTGAAGCCATCATAGCGTAATTATAGATCATTTTGGTACGGTAAATAGTTACCTGCAATACTTCGTGCCCTCATTGCCTCAAAAGGAGTTTTATCGTTAAATGCTACATGCGGTCCGTTAAAGATATAAAATAGCTCCCAAGCTTCCAATTTCATATTTAAATCAGTGAGACTATGATTTTGTAACAAAATCATCTAGCCGAATTTATGCTGAACTTGATTAACTCCATACTTTCGTTGAGCTCCCTCCATTTTCCCATTCAGTTGTGGTGATTTAGGCTTGATATATACGTGCCTAATGCCCTGATGCTCCAACCACGCTTAAGTAATATTGCCCCCCCCTTACTATACGGAACAAATTTTACCCCCTAAAGAATCCAAAATTTCCCCATCCGAACAATTTATTATACCTCTATGAAACATTCATATGAAACGAGTATTGCATTATTACTCTATTATTGTATTAATGAATAAAAAGAAAGTCAATTTGGATATTATATTATTCTATAATACTTTTATTCAAACTATTGGAGTCATTTCCTGATATGTAAAAATCGAAAATAGATGATTGAGTAAATTATCAGATAATACACTACTAAATTAAAATAATTCATTACTAACTAAAATTAATTATTATGATGAAAAAGTTACAATTACTTCTAATTATTAGTGTCATGTCTCAGGCATGGCTAGCTGCTCAGGACACTATTCCGGACCTGATCATTTCAGAACAGAGGATGGATTGGGGAAATGAAGCTTACATTGAGCTCACCAACATGGAAGACACTGCGATTGATCTTAGTCAGTTTATGTTCGCCTCACCATGGAGTCCGCCGAACAATAAATTCTATTTTGCACCCAATACCATGCTTGCTCCCGGAGAATCCTATGTTCTTTGTAACAAGTGGGAAAAGCCGGAACAAGATTGGCTTGAATTACAGGAAATCGCTGATCAATTTGTTTTTCCGGAAGAAGCGAATTATTTCGATGTTAATCCGGGACATGATTCTATTTCAGTGGGAGAATATGTATTGCAAACCTGGGTTGGGAAATATGCATCCATCCTTTATTATTTAAGAAGCGATGTCGATTCCATGGTTATCGATTGCTTCAATTGGAACAGAGGCGAAGATGGAACCGATAACATTAAAATGGATCAAAGCATTGCCGGAGTTGATTTACCAGTATCACGACATACCCTGATCAGAAAATCATCAGTTACTGAAGGTAACCTTGGTGACTGGGAAATTTCCAGGGGAGTAGATGCCACTGATTCTGAATGGCTGCTTGCCGAATTTCCAACCTATGATCAGGTAATTCCATTCTATACTGTTGGTAACCACGGAGAAAACTATCCTATAGTTGCAAGCTCGGCCAATGATGATGTAGTCCTTGATATGGACAATGGAACGCTCACAGTTCCATGGGGAATATACAGGGGCGATTCAATAATCCGGGAGCTTAATCTTGGCGATGGAATGGCCTGGACGCTCTACGAGAAAGCCGTATTTGAGGATTCTGTGCATAACGTGCTCCAGACAGGAGATACTTTACAACTAAAATCCTTTGGAACTACTATGCAAACGAAGGATCTTTCAATTATAGTTTCTCCACCTGCAAGCAATATGAACCTGGCATTTCCAGTGAGGAGTGTTGGCCCGCTTGATGCTGATGATCCGACGTCTATTCAGGTGATTAAAGGAACACGTTATTATGTTACAGATGGCATACCAACTATCGATACCATTGGGGATGTGCCATTTGCAACAAGGGCAGACACCATGTTTGCATACATTGAATGGGCATCTAATGCAAGTGCAGAAATCGTCTGGAAAGATGAATCGGAACGTGTTGACCTTCTGAATGGAGATATTCTTGAGGTAACTGCTGAAGATGGATCAAAGAAACAATATTATATTGATGTGCTGGAGTATAATATGAATGATAATGTTAACGTATCAGCAATCACCTGGCCAGATATTACCATGCAACACATGTTGTTCGATCTGAACTGGATCACCGATACAATACCAGGTTTTGAACCAAACAGGGCCAATTATGAAGTTCTGCTGAAATTCGGGACCAGGAATGTGCCTGTGTTCAAAGCATACAGTGAAGACCTGAACGCTAAAATAAGTTATAGTCCGGCAATTTCGCTTAGCGGAGGAGTAAATGAAAGGACAACGGTGATCACCGTGACTTCTGAATCTGACACGCTTACAAAAGACTACTTTATTACATTTAATATTGAGGAAAGGGCTGAGGACAAGCAGGAATTCCATGCCGATCCGTTCTTTGCGGAATTCCATCAACGAAGTTATGTCCAACTTGAGGCCCTTGAGATATGTAATCCTGGCAATATGGATCTTGACTTAAGTAATTATCTGATCTCCAGGACTAATAGTGCTGACGCTATTACTTCTGTAACGCAAACTTTAGAGTATCTGAAAAGATATCAATTGTATGTTCCTGGTTACAGGTTCACTGATGATACAACTGCCTATGAAAACGAAGACTATAAAAGGCTGGTTAAATTTGACGGGGATGTAGACCCAATCGTGGAACCAGGAGGCGTATTCACTATCGCCGTAGGCCAATCTACCAGATGGGTTGAAAAGGGTCAACCTTCCCCGGACTGGAATATTACCTTTGACATTGAGATTCCAAATGCATGGGGTCTAATGTTCGAAAAGGGTTCGGCAATTCTGGAAAGAAACACTAGCACGGTAATGTACCTGTGGAGAATTGATAATGACTCCATTCAACAGGGCTTGAAGCCCATTGGTGATCTGAACGATCTGACATTGATTGACGTCCTTGGCCATAATGACGGAACTAATTTATTCTATGTTGCCGGATATGATGGAGGAAATACCGGCGGAGGAGTATCAATTATCAGAAAACCAAGCATCTGGAAGGGAAATGACAGCTATTTATTATCCGGAGGAACCACTGCCGAGGAATCTGAATGGATAGTAAGACCACCGGCGGATAAAACGACAGCTCTCCTTACAATGGGTAGCCAGCCACTCGATCCGGTTACTCAATATATGTCTACAGTCTCCTCCCTGGTTTATATTGTGGATAAAGGATACCAAGGTGACCTGGGAATTACAGGTATCGGCAATGGAGAAACTGTTCAGCAGTTTTTCGATAACCTGATCCAGCCAGATACAGCTCAGGATTTATCTGTTAAAACCTCAACAGATGGTGCAATCCTGGAACTTACAGCTCCGGTTTCCCAGGGTGATACGCTTGTGGTTGTTTCAGCCGACGGGAACAATATCACCAAGTATGTTCTTGACGTCACACCACTTGATA
>JAGLSB010000642.1 GCA_023135955.1 Bacteroidales bacterium
TAATTAAATAATCGATCAATATTTTCCGGTGGATCACCGATAACAGCAAGCCCCTCTTTTTGTACGATAGGTCGCTGAAGAAGTTTGGGATTTTCAGTAATATATTTTATCAGGGATTCGTCAGAAAGTAAATTCCCTTTTATTTCCTTTTTGTAAAATTCTTCCTGACTACGAATTAAATCTGAAACATTCAAACCTGAAATTTTTAAAATAAATTTAATCATTTCCTCACTAATCCCTGTTTTTAGGTATTCAATAATTTTAATATCCCCTGTCTTTGAGCGCAAATATTCAAGACCGGCCCGGCTTTTTTTACATCTTGGGTTATGGAAAATCTTAATATTCATCATTTTAAAACTGGCGAAAATAGATTGTCGATTGATTTACACTTCAAATTTATCAAAAAAAATAGAAATTTAAATATATTTTGGAATACCTGTTTTGTTCCTAATCTCTTGGAATTGACATATAAAGATAATATTTTTGCCCTTTCAAGACCATAAAGTGGTTATGGGATAGTATTTTAATTCTTTTCTGGAGACTTTCTGGATAATTTATTGTTAAAATAAGCGTTCTGATATCATTCTTGAATGTCATTATGATTTTGGAATACACAATAAATAATGTTGATGAATAATTTCCAAAACAAAAATTCAAAAAATAAATTATTTATATAATAATGATGAAAAAAATTATTTATTACTCAGGAGTTATTTTGGTAATTCTGTTAATGGTTTTTGCAGCATATTACACTTTTCGCTTTGTTATTCCTACCAGGCTGGTTCAGGGAGAATTCGATGTTTATTCTGCTGATTATGGTGGCGTTATGAGAACCATAGATGCTCAGGGGATTGTTGAACCCGAAAATGAGGTATTGATACGTAGTGTTTCAAATGGAGTTATCCATAGGATAATCAATTCTCCCGGTAGTGAAGTGCGACCAGGGGAAATCATCCTTATTATGGATACAATTCCCATTAGAAAAGATATTGAAAGCGCTGAGGATCAGCTGAAAGTTATGAGGAATAACCTAAGAAAAAACAGACTCAATGCTCGATCTACTAAAGTTGATCTCGATTATAATGTAGAGACAAAGAAACTTAAAATCGCATCTGCAAAATCTGAGCTCTCAGATCAGGAGCAATTACTTGATGTTGGAGGGATTTCTCCTGCTAAAATTGAAAAAACCAGACAAGAATTGGTTTTGGCTGAGAAAGAGCTGGAGTCTATTTTAGAAAAAAATTCTATAAAACTTAAACAACTGGAAGCAGAAGAGGAAGGTTTATTATTACAAATAGAAATTAAGGAGAAAGAACTTGAAAACAAAAGAGATATTCTTGAAGATATGATTGTCAGGGCCCCGTCCTCCGGGCTTGTTCTTAATATTTTTGGTAATGAGGGCGATAAATCTAATGCAGGTGATGTACTTGTACAGGTTTCGAATTTGAATTCTTACAAGATTTCCGGGAATGTAGATGAAAAGTTCGCTGATATTATAAAAACAGGTGGAGCTGTATTTACAAATCTCGACAGAGAGTCACTTCCTGGTAAAATTGGCCGGGTGAAACCTGTTATTGAAAACAATAAAGTGAATTTTGATGTTTTTCTTGAAGATAACTCACATCCTAAGCTTATCCCTAATATGAAATTAGAACTTCAGGTAGTGAGTGCTTCCCGGGACAGTGTGCTTCGTGTTAGAAGTGGCGATGCTTTTGAGGGTTCCGGACTTGAAAATGTTTTCGTTATTAATGGGAATAGGGCAACTCGCAAAGAAGTTGAAGTTGGTCTAACCGGTGCAGGATACATTGAAATAATTCAAGGACTGGATTCAGGGGAAGTTGTTATAACTTCTGATGTGTCGTCATTCAGGCATATGAAAGAGGTTGAAATTGAAAATCATTAATTCATTATCCATGAAGAGAATATTTCTGTTTTTTGTTTTTCTATTGTTTTCTATTCACCAATTTTCATTAAATGCTCAGGATGAAGAATTTGTTACAAATCTGAGCCTAAATAATGTAGTAGATCTTGCGATATATCAGTCTGCATCAGTAAAGTATGCACAAAATAGAAATGTGAACTATTATTGGAGATGGCAGAATTTCAGGACGCGTTTCAGACCTCAGTTAACTCTGTCAGGTGATTTACCTAATTATGGGAATTCCATTACTGAGAATTTGCAAGATGATGGAAGTACGGATTTTACACGTGTTGAAAAGCTTAAAACTTCAGCACAACTTTCACTTAATCAGAATATAGCCAGAACCGGAACTCATTTATATGCTGCAAGTTCTGTAAATCGTCTTCAGGATTATAATAATAATACCATCGACTTTGCCGGAACACCTTTTTCTGTTGGTTTTCAACAGCCTATTTTTGCTTATAATTGGGCTAAATGGGCTAAAAAGACAGAACCTCTTATATACGAAGAAGCCAATAAGAGTTTTGTTGAACAACTGGAAATAATATCAAGGGAGGCAACCAGAAGATTTTTCAGATATTTAACAGTGCAGACTAATTTTAAACTTGCGGAGAGTAGCCTTTCAAATAGTAGTGATAATTTGAAAATAGCAGATGCTAAAAAAGAATTAGGGCAGATATCAGAAAATGATTATAGCAGAATCAGACTTTCTGTTTTGAATGCTCAGAAATCCTTAAATAAGGCCAGAATGGATCTTAAAAATGCCGATTTCGAGCTTAAGTCTTATATCGGACTAGAGCAGGATGAACAGATTGCCTTAACCATTCCCCTTAATATGGCACTGTTTGAAATAGATCCTGAAAAAGCTTTGCAGGAAGCTTATGAGAATCGTCAGGAAACACCGCGATTTGAGAGAAGGCTTATAGATGCCGACAGGGAGCTGGAGCAAGCCAAAAGAAATTCCGGAGTAAGTGCTACTTTAAGAGGAAGCTATGGTGTTTCAAATTCGGCATATGATTTCCCTGGTGTATATGAATCTCCGGATATTGAGCAGGTAATAAGGTTAAATTTAAGAATTCCAATTTTAGACTGGGGCCGATCGGCTTCTGCGATTAAGCTGGCAGAATCAGAAAGAGAATTGACCATTTTTGATGTTGAAAAGGACAAAAAGGATTTTGAAAGAGAGGTTATCGTGTTGGTAGAGCAATTTGGCTTGCTAAAAGATCAGATGATTACCGCAGAAGAAGCCGATAAAGTTGCTGAAAATGGCTATAAAATTGCTCTCAAGAAATTCCAGAATGGAGAAATTAGTATTACTGACTTAAATATTTCTCTTGGTGAAAGAGAAAAAGGAAAAAGAGATTATATCGATTCTCTCGAAGATTATTGGCGGGCATATTACAACCTTCGCATTTTAACTCTATACGATTTTGAACTCAACAGAAAGATTACTTATGTGAATCCGATGTTGGAGGAGTAGTTGGTGTGCTGGTGTGCTGGTGTGGTGTTGTGATGTAGAGTGAGTTTTTACTCTGACTTACCGAAGAGTAATCTAAACGCCCATCGCCTAAAGAGAATCTACTAATTAGGATTGTTTTCCTTTCCTTTCTTCCACTCACTAATACTCACTATTACTCACTATTACTCACT
>JAGLSB010000643.1 GCA_023135955.1 Bacteroidales bacterium
TAACAATAACATCCCACTTCTTATTAAGATCCCCTTTCTTAACTTCAGTGCTCATTAAAGAATAATAAGGAAAAGAAAAATCTTCGAAACACAAGCGTGTCCATCCCTCATCCATATTACCACCATCATAACGTTGAAATAATGCCAGTCTTCCGCGATTAACATCATGAATTCCATCAACAGGAAGATTATTCAAAGGATTGAAATCAACACCGGTTTCAGTAGCAATTTTTGAAATTTCGTCTTTTGATGCTTTGCTAATAATAAAATCACCTGGTCTGTATGAATTATGATGTTTATCAAGTCTTTTTACATTAATTCCTTTGTCAGCTAACAGATTAACTGCCTTGAAACTATTATTTTGCCTGCCATCAATAATATATCCCCTTTCCCCTGCTTCAACCATCCCTTTCTTAATATCCTGTTCTCCCAGAATAGTAAAGTCACCTTCTACTTTCACCCCTTTGGCATCAACTCTGACTCCCATAAATTCATACATAGTGTGGGTTGCAAGATCATATGGATTAATTGGGGTACCATTCTCTTTTCGTGTCCAGGCATTATCAGCATAATGCGTTTCTGCCAATAAATTCCTGATTAATCCCATTTTAGGTTGAGCCAGTGAGATTACATATGAGCCTTTTTGATATTGCATACCGTCAACCATAAAATCAGAATTAGCCTTTTTAATTTCAATGCCTGACAACAATAAGGTATTGATCATTTTTACAGATGTTAAATAGTCGTGCTGATTAGCAGGGATAACGAAAGTTTTAATGTCTCCAGTAGCTCCACGTTCTGTTTGATTTCTTGCTTTAAGGTATGCAGTATTTAATATTGTTTCTCTGTTTTGGGCAGCAAAATCAAGCAAGGACCATGCAGATGATTTCTTTTGCTCAACAATATCCCTTAATCGCCACCATCCGCCTGGCCACGGATTTGGAAAAGTCGACTGAGCCTCATATTCCGGAAACATCCTGGCATTTCCCTTAAGCTGCTCAGGGTGAATATAAATAGGTGTTGCCAATTCTACATTTGCCGATTCTGTTAACATTCCGGCAATATTATGAAATGGAGTTATCCAGTGCCAGCCAAAATGACCCCAGCCAGCAAATTGTGCTGCATTTAATATGCCCTTAAATCCCTGCTCTTCTAATTTATATGCTATATGAGAACCATACCAGCTAATTTCTCTCCATACCAATGGATCGGCATAAGGACGAATAGGATCGCAATATGGCGGCACATAAAAGCGTGCTCCATACGATCCCATATGATGATGATCAATATATGCCTGCGGTACCCAGTCAACAAACATTGCTTTCGCAACATATTTTGATTCTGGAAGGTTTAAATAATCTCCATCCCGATTATTATCATGACCACAATATTTGTGATACAAAAAAGGCATTCTTAATCCTTCATATTCTGTCCCAACAGTTTCACTATACCAATCAGTAATCATAACCTGCCCGTCAGGATTCATACAAGGAATCATGAAAAACAGAACATTATCTAGGATTCGCTTGGTTTCAGGATCATCTCTTGAAAGTAAGTCATACGTGAGTTCCGGTGTCATTTGAGTTCCTCCTACCTCAGAAGCATGCAAACTCATCGACTGAAATATTACTGCTTTCCCATTCTCAATATAACTATCTATACTTCCTTCAGTAACAAGCCTCGGATCACTAATCGCTTTATTTATCTCTTGTAACTTGTCTAAGTTTGCTAAATTATCTGGAGAAGAGAAAATCATAACCAAAAAAGGGTGACCTTCAGAAGATGGACCCATATTGATTACTTTTAATCGATCGCTTTCTTTTTCAACTTTATAAAAATACTCGACTATCTCATCCCACCGGGCTAACTTTCTGTCTTCGCCCATTTGAAAACCAAAAAATTCCTCAGGTGATGTTATAGTATTTTGAGCATTTAAAACATTGGTACTTATTCCATATACAGCAATAAGGATTAAGACAATTAGAGAACGTAAAGCTTGTGATAATTTCATAATTTATTTTATTAGGGGAATTTGTTTAATGAACTAAAGTAAATATTATGTACAAAAATGATCTTTCTTTACAGAGTCTTTGCTAGAATTGTGCTTTAATTAACAATTTAATTTTTTATTATTAAGTTTTCTTCTAAACTTAACACTATAATTTCATTTATTATATTTTTGATATTACATTAATACAATCTGCCAATTATGTCAATCCAATTATCAAACTTCTTTTCAGGAATAGGTGCAAAAAAACTTAGTGAAGTCGAGGTAGAGCCGGATATCTCTAATCAGCACGAATTTAATGGAGTTACTGCTCTCAGAGACATATTCGGCACTCAGAAAATTAGCTTTCAGGGACGTTTCATCTATCTTTCAGATGATGAAGAACAGATTCTTGAGGATACTGGAAATCTCACGTGGTATGATTCACGAATAAAGGATCCTACCAGAAGTGCTGAATTTAGATTGTATTATTCTCCAAATAAAGTTATTGATGGAGCAGAACAAGGTGACTTAGCTGTTATCGGGCGAATTTCAGATGATAAATTGGCGATACTTATAGCTCCGAAGGGTTCTACTTCAGAAAAGCAACTATTATGGCTATTCGGACTAGAAGACATGGGTTCCAGCTTTGTTCTAAAAGATTTAACAGACAAGGATATCCAACTAAACTACGCTGGCCAATACATAATTTCATCTTTTGGCTTTGAAATACAAGATACAGCCCCGGATTATCTTGACGAATTGATAAAACGTTTTAGCAAAGGTTTTCCAACTACTTCAGAATTCTCAGATTATGCTCGTTCCACGATTGGTGATGCTTCAGCAGTTGATGAACCTGACACTACTCTCCTTAATTGGATGGAAAGAGAATTGTTGCTATTCCGAACTTTAGAAAATCATTTTGTATCTAAAAAACTTCAAAAAGGTTTTGGTGATACTGGCACTGATGTGGATGATTTCATTTCTTATTCTCTGAGTGTTCAAAATAGACGAAAATCGAGAGCTGGATATGCTTTTGAAAACCATCTTGCTGTATTATTTGATTCTAATAATATATTATACTCAAGGGGATGTAAAACTGAAAGGAACAATAAACCTGACTTTCTTTTTCCTGGGATTTCACAATATAATAATATTGGATTTGCAACAGAATTATTGACTATGCTTGGTGTGAAAACAACTGCCAAGGATAGATGGCGACAAGTATTATCTGAAGCTGATAGAATAGAGAATAAACATTTAATCACATTAGAACCTGCAATCAGCAAGAACCAGACTGATGAAATGATAGCGAAGAACCTTCAACTTGTCATTCCTAAACAATTACAGGCAACATATACGGAGGAACAACAATCTGATATGATTAACCTTTATGAGTTTATTAGGATTATCAAAGATAACCAAAACCAAAACCGAAACTGATGACTGATGTTCACGAACCAGAGATACGCTCATATAATATGAGTCAGATCAAAGGCAAAGATACCACGCCTGAGATCATCGTTCGTAAGTATTTGCATGCAAATAGATTCCGGTTCAGATTACACTCTAAAGATCTTCCAGGAAAACCTGATATAGTATTAAGGAAATATAAAACGGCTATATTCATACACGGATGTTTCTGGCATGGACATGAAGGTTGTAAATACTTTGTTATCCCAAAGACCCGTACTCAATGGTGGCTTGATAAAATCAACCGTAACAGAGCAAAGGACATAGAGAATTTTCAACATCTTAAAAAGAGAGGTTGGAGAATTATTACAATATGGGAATGTGAACTTAAGAAAGAAAGGTATCTGAATACTCTTGAAGCTCTTATTGAGAATCTTCTTGCGAAATCTTAATTTTCCGATTAGCTAGTTTACTTGGATTCATTCTATTTGCTTGTAAGATGTCTTTACTATTATTCGCCATAAACTGAATCATAGAATTCGCAACAGCTCTAACAACCGGAACAGCAACAGAATTTCCAAATTGTTTATAAAGCTGTGTATCTGAAACACCAGTATCTTTTATTTTAAACTCAGTAGGAAATCCCATTAATCTTTTACATTCTTCAGGAGTTAATCTTCTCGGATTTTCATTCTTTCCCTGCGGTATAAGAATTTCTGAACCGTCTTTGTAGTATCTGGCACTTAATGTTCTGGAAATTGCATTTTTATCTACCAACCCAAAACCAAAGCCATTTCCTTTTTCACGGTGTTTTTTAGCGTAGTTTTGCAGATACTCCCATAGATTATCTGTCAGGGTATATTTTTCGTCAACACTTTTTTCAAGAATTGATCTGATTTGTTGTACAGTTTCAAGAGGTTCAGGGAAATTGAACACAATATTTTTACTAAAATGTTCTTTACTAAACCCGACAATAAAAATTCTTTCCCTATGCTGAGGTACATAGTATTTGGCATCCAGCACTTTACTAAAAACAATATAACCAAGCTTCTTTAATGTTTTCTCAATCACTTTAAATGTATTTCCATTGTCATGAGATTTCAGATTCTTTACATTTTCTAAAAGAAAAGCTTTTGGTTTTTTCTCTTTAATAATTCTGGCAATATCGAAGAATAAAGTTCCTTGCGTTTCATCTAAAAATCCATGCTTTTTCCCTAAACTTTTCTTTTTGGAAACTCCAGCAATACTAAAAGGTTGACATGGAAAGCCTCCAACTAATATATCGTGATCGGGGATTTTCTTTTCATCGGTTTTTGTAATATCTCCAAATGGCACTTCACCAAAATTAGCATCATATGTCTTCTTAGCATATTTATTCCATTCAGAAGAATACATACATTTTCCGTTTAATTCCTGAAAAGAAATTCTAAATCCCCCTATTCCTGCGAATAAGTCAATAAACTTGAATGTAGGCTTCTTCGGTGGAGGAAAAGGAACATCATATTTGAATGGGATGCCATAATTAAAATCCGATTCATTAGTAAGATTATCAATGTATTCTTCAGCTTCTTTTTTGTAATTATCTATATATCCATTATCTCTATTTTGCCAATAGTGAGTAACATAGGCTGCTCCCTCCTCTATCCATTGTGATTCCTTTTGAATAAGCTGCTTCCTTATGTTTGAGTATTTTAATCCCATATTTTCAACAAAGATAAACAATTGAGGATGTAAAACCTGGAGTTGTATGGAATTTTATATACAATTTAAGCAGAAATAAATGTACTCTTTTTGCTATTTCTTGTGTTTAATTGAAATGAAAAACTTAGGATTAGATGAAGTAATTAACATCTATTCTTGGCACAAGGACTATTAGTAATAAACAAGCCAAATAAGCCGCCAATAAGCATATTATTAAGGATATCGCTGGTTTTCATAACATCTTGATGTCTTCCATCTGCTATGTAAAGAAATAAAAATCCGGCTAATGCACCAATGGCAATATAGATTATTGTTTTTTTTGTATGTTGTGATTGGATTAATCTTTTAAGCCAATTGGATTTGGGTTCTGCTCTGTATTGTTTGAACTTCATTTTATTATAAAAATCATTATTGTTAATCATTTCTATAAAACTTTCTTTGAGTAATATTTTATAAACCAACGGGGTACAATAGAATTATCTATTGCATCCCATTTTTTTACTTCTCGGAGCTTTTTAAAATGTGCAAATAGCCTGAATCCTTCACCGTCTCTTGAGTTATCAAAGAA
>JAGLSB010000644.1 GCA_023135955.1 Bacteroidales bacterium
GAACCACAATCCAGCGCTCTAACCTACTGAGCTACAACCACCATTTATATTTTACACAATCCTGGCTCTAACATACTGTCCCGATAGCTATCGGGAACAACCACCATTTTAAGTTTTGTTCAACAAATTCCCCAATCATACTTTACCCCTCCGAATAGCTTAAACAATATCCTCTAATTTGGGATTGCAAAGTTAAAATAATTTTTCTTTTTAGAAAACAAATGAAAATCAG
The DNA here is from genome assembly GCA_023135955.1 of Bacteroidales bacterium. Lineage (GTDB taxonomy): Bacteria > Bacteroidota > Bacteroidia > Bacteroidales > JAGLSB01. The sequence continues at coordinate 233 of JAGLSB010000644.1, forward strand.
TTATTCAGATATTCCTCCTTAATTTTTTCAAGATACCATTGAATGATCAAAGAGTTATAGGAGTTCCCATGGATTTTAATCTTAATATCCTTTTTATAGAGATCATCACGTAAAATTTTCGTGATTTCATAGTAACATAAGCCTTCTTTTTTGGAATGAAACAAAATCTTAATAGATTCTGGCAGGAATTTTTTGATCATGGTCTTAAATTTTAATTTCCTGATCTCTTTTTCCTTAGGCTGAAGCTCTTTCTTGAAGTTTATATTGTAGTTCTTAAAATATTCTGACCTTAAAAGCTCGTCATAAAGATATTTGTTAAGCTTTGCCGAAAGAGGTAAAAACTTAAAAAAGTCTACTAGTTCCCTGTCCCAGAATGGGATTCTGAATTCATAGCCAAAATAAGTATAAGTCGAATTTGAATTAAAATTGAATTTTGCTAATTTCTCCTTAAAATCCCAGTCCTCTTGAATACTATATGCAAAATCAGCTTCCCTTGAGAATTTCTCTTTTAGACTCTTACGTATTCTCTCTCTTAGATGACCTGCATTTTTTCTATCAGGCTTTACAAAACAATATTTAATATTGTAAATCCTTTCTACAAGTTTGGAAGTAGACTCGTGGATACTTAGATTTCCATGTTTATTTAACTGACTCCCTGCAAGAAAGTCCCCAGAGTGCCCGGGAGCGAAAATGCTATCCTCCGGAATCAAGGAATTATCTTTTAGAAATTTAACAGCAAAGTATTCCTGCAAGTAAAACATGGACGCTAAATTCGAACCTGCCTTATAATAATCCTTAAAAACCTTTTCATTAACAAAATCCTTTATCAAAGTATCTGTATATTCAATATAGTACCATTTAAAACCCAATCTCTCTGCAACTTTTTTAGAAATAGACACTTCAGGACTTGTTTTTCTGCCATAAGTAAAGCAAATTACATTCTCATATTTGAAATACTTAAGCATTACAGCTATTAAGCGACTGTCAAATCCCCCACTCAATGGTATTACAACGGTCCGCCCATCTAAACTTTTTACGAATCGGCCGAAAGCATCTTCAATAACTTCTTTTGCTGCTTTCCTAAGATCTGCATACTCGTCATCTACAACTCGTGGCACACGATAACTGTAAAAATATTTCGATACATAATCTTCGGTCTTAAACCGTATAAACTCACCTGCCTGGACCTGACGTATACCTTCAATTAAAGTTTCATTTCCAGTGACATATCCTGCTGCTAAAAATTCTTTAAATGCAATATTATTGGCTTCCTTGAATTGCCCAAATTCAGCGAGATAATATGGATTATCAGATATCATCCAGTTTCCCTGGGTACGAATAAAAAAAAGAGGGAATGAACGAATGCTATCGACAGAAACAAATAGCTCTTCCTCCTTTTTAATTATAACAGAAAAAGCACCACTTGCATATTTCACTCTTTCTTCAAAATCCACAAAAGAATCGATTTCCTTAAAATAATCAATAAGCCTATCTCCCAGATACAGCTCCCCCTTTGTGTCTAGAATATAGCCCTTTACAAAGCAGTCCTGGGAACTATACCATTTGAATCCACCGTTATTTTGAAGAAAAACTCGTTTCATCTATCACTTCAAGTATTAAATTATGATATTTATCCCTTATAACATCCTTGGAATAATTTTTAACTACATCTTCCCTTATAATCTCAGGCTTATAATTATGATAATTCAGATATATTTTATCCATAGCCTCAACTAGCTGATCAACACTTTCGGGCTCAACCAACAGTCCGGAGTTTTCTTTTACAATGTATGACGGGCCACCGGAGTGAGTTGAAATTACGGGACAACCAGTAGACATTGCCTCAATTAGAACAACTCCAAAAGCTTCAAACCGACTTGGAAGAATAAACAAGTTCGCCATCTGCATTTCTCGTGCCACTTCTTCTCTCGGTACATAACCATGCAGGCTTACACGCTCTTCAATGTCAAATTTCCGACTTAATTTCTTTAGCAAGTTTAGTTTATGCCCTCGTCCGCCAATTCTGAGGAAAAATTCACCTTCATGCTTTTTCACGAACTTAGAAAATGCCTCAATTAAAATATCAAAACCTTTTACATATTCTAAGATACCAAAAGAAATAATTATGAATGGATCTGTATCCCTTTTCTTTTCAGGGAGAGTAAAAAAATTAATATTTATTAAATTAGGAAGGGTTACAATTTTATTCCTGATTCCGGGGGATATACTAATCAATTTATTATCTAAAGCTGCACTAACTGTAACGATCTTATCCGCCAAAATGAGTGTTTTCCTGATAAATGGAAAATACCACTCCCTTATCATTTTTTGTGCAGCTTCAACATCTTTAGCAAACCTACTTCTGTGTTCAACCAGAATAAAAGGAACATTATTTTCTTCTTTTATCTGGGCAGCAACAATTCCAGCCCAAATAGAACTATGTGCAATTATAATATCCGGGGTTCCGTTACTGGCAACATAATGCTCATATAATTTCATATATTTCGCAACCCAACCATTTACATTAAGTCTGTCCATTCGCGGCCAGCGAAGATATCCCGAACGCATAACATTCAATGGTCCTTCCTTACTTTCTGTAATTCTTCTCGATTTGATTATCTGTGCCACAGATTGACGGGTAATTCCCAGAACCCTGTTTACCAATACGTCTACCTTAAATCTATCATGATTTAGAGCTTCGGCATGATCTTTAAAAAATCCGCCTCCATCAGGTAAATACCATGATGGAAGGATCAATATTTTAACAGAATCAGTCTTCAATCTTCTGATATTTAATACCAACTTTATAGAAGGCCCGTGGAAATACCGGACTTTCCAGTTTAGTTTTATTTAGCTTATGTGGGAAATAAATTGCCGATTTAGTATGTCCTACATGATATAGAAATTGATGAGATTCAGGATCCAATCCATCTAGTATCCCAGCTAGAACTTCATAACGAATATGATCTGGAGTATTTCCATAATCGTGCCAGACAACAATGGATTCTTCATGAACCAAATGTTTGAAAACCTTTGAAGTATCATTCCTTACATCATCGTAATGATGTGATCCATCAATGAATATCAGATCAAATTTTCTATTTAATGAGGAAAAATCAAAATCTTTGGAATTAGCTTTTAAGTGATTTACATTCTTAATATCCTTAGAAAAGAATCCTTGAAGTTTAATATAATCCTCTCCTACTCCCATTTCTCGCATTTCTTCATCGGAAAGATTCAATGTATAGCACATCTCTGCAACATCAGCTACATTGCTGACACTTTCTCCCCGCCAGGTACCAATTTCAAAATAACAACAATTTGTGAAGCGTGAGGCAAGAGCCTTTAAAAGAACAATATCCGTTACCAGTGAACCGCCATCTAAAAAGGTAAAGAGATTCAGCTCGAATTCCGTTTCCTTTCCAAATAATTCTTCAGGAGAAACAAGTCCTAATCCATCCTTCATTCCGTATTTATCAATGACGTGATTCTTCCATATCTCAGGTTGTTGCAAGACATGATTCAACAGCCAGGGATTCCTGACTATTCTAAAAATTGCTGATATGGCTTTAGTTAAACGCGACATATTTCAGGATTTATTTCTACCTATTTGTTTTAATTAATTGATCGGCATAACCAGACAAAAATACATACCAATAAAGATTATATGAAACAAGAATGAAACTTATTCCACTAAAAAGATAGAGCAAAAGATATATATCATTCATTTTCACGCCAATAACCAAGGCAATTATCCTCAAAAAAAATTTAACAAGATCTATTATCATAGCTTTTTTCTGCTTTGACAACATATCGGGGAGAAAAGACAAAGGTGAAGAAATAAAAACAACAAACAACCAAGGTAACAATATCCTCATATATTTTCCGGCCTCCAGCCAATTATCCCCAAAAACGAAATCAAAAATTGCAGGACCAAAAACTGCAGCCAAACTAAATGGTAAAATAGCAATAAACAATAACCTTAAAACAAATTTCTTTACATCCTTTGAAATGAATTGTCCTTTATTAAACATTTCTATTGTTCTCTGAGAAAAAACTTGAGTGAAGGATCCTGAAAGAAGATTCATTGGCCGATTAATCATCATAAAACCGAAACTATAAAATCCAACCTTCTCCGGTGAAAAAAATGAACTTAGAACAAATATTGGTAAGCTTGAAGACAAATTATTCGTCAGATAATGAATCATGTTATACTTGGGAAACAGAATGTATCTTTTTGCTAGTTCTCTAAGCTTACTTACATTAACTTTTCTAAAAAATGCATTATCAGATTTAAATAATTTATGCAAAAAAACTAATGCTCCGATAATTTGTCCCGAAATCGCTCCAACTATAAGACCTCCTCCCCCTGACATAATTGTGCTTGTGGAAATTTTAACAGCAGAATTGGATAAAGACTGACTAAGATTAGCGCCTGCTATTTTTTTGTATCTCTTCTTTCTATTCGACCAATAAATAAGCGATTGGAAAATTCCGATGAGAAAAGTAGATAAAGGTACAAACCATAACCATTTTTCCAGATTCGGATTTCCAAGTAATATTGAGAAATTCTCACCAAAAAATGAGATTAGAATAAACAAGAAAATACTAAAAACAAAACTGATAATTATAGACAATACTGCTATTGAAGCTCCATCTTTGTCTTTTTCAGGCAACATTACAGATAGTTCATATTTCCCAGTTGACATGATGGCAGTAACTGAGATTATACTCATATACAAGGCAAACAAACCATGTTCAGCAGGTGCATAAATCCGCGAAAGTACAGGATAAATCAGAAGGGCTATCGCCTGTCCAATTGATGTGGCTGAGACTAGCGTAAAAACATTCTTGAGAAATTCGCTAGCTCTTAAGCGTGAAATAACAGTTGACATATTAAGATGCTATGTACACAAAGGAACAAAATGTTTGAATTAAACCAAAGTCAATCCCTATTAATTGGAATTTATGTCAGAATAAGTATTGTGGCATATACTTTGACAATGAGCATTACCTAATAATATTATATATTTGAGACCCAATTCTGTAGAATTGTGTATTTATATTATAGCAAGTACAACAGAAAAGACAAGGGAAATAATATAAATAATTTTTATCATAATAAAATCCTATGAATATCAGCAAATCAGCAAATCCAGCTCTTAACAAGAAAACTTTCAGTAATATCGGAGCAACTTCCTCAGATGGAGCAATGACAATTCAAGGCACAGTAAATAAAGTGTTCATAATGCTATTCCTTGTTGTAATGGCTGCTTCCTACACATGGAAATTCATGGATTCTCAAAATCTTTCAGCCCTTTCAATTTATATGATCGGTGGAGCAATTGGAGGATTTATTGTTGCAATCATAACAGTATTTAAAAAAACCTGGGCACCTATTACTGCACCTATTTATGCAGTTCTCGAAGGATTGTTTCTAGGGGGGATTTCAGCATATTTTGAAGCACAATATCCCGGGATTGTTATTAATGCTGTGGCATTGACATTTGGAACCTTGTTCGCACTTCTTTTTGCTTATAAATCTGGCAGAATAAAAGTTACACAAAATTTCAGACTTGGTGTTGTTGCTGCAACAGGAGGAATTGCTTTTGCATATTTCTTTTCATTTATTTTGGGTATGTTCGGAATTAATCTGGGTTTCATCCACGGAAATGGAATATTGAGCATAATAATAAGTTTAGTAGTTGTTGTAGTGGCTGCAATGAATCTTGTGTTGGATTTTGATTTTATCGAAAGTGGTGCCGAAGCAGGTGCTCCAAAATATATGGAATGGTATGGAGCTTTTGGCCTAATCGTTACTTTAGTTTGGTTATATATTGAATTTCTTAGATTATTAGCAAAATTATCGAGCAGAAATTAAATCAACGAAATGAAGAATCTTGAGAAGTATTTTGAGCAATTCAGAGAACAAACAATTGGTGATGAACATGAGTTTGATTCTCCATACGGAATGCAAAAAATCCGCTATGCCGATTGGCTGGCAAGTGGGCGTCTCTATAAACCGATTGAGACAAAGATCACTGAATTTCTTGGCCCTTACGTTGCAAATACTCATACTGAAACAAATACTACCGGAACATTAATGACCAAATCCTATCACTATGCTCATAAGTTTATTAAGGATCATGTAAATGACGGCGTCAATGATGTTATTATTACAGCTGGTTTTGGCATGACAGTGGTAGTAAATAAGTTACAAAGAATTTTAAGTCTTAAGGGCTGCGGAGGACAACTTGAACGGGACTGTGTTAAAAAAGAAAACCGACCTGTTGTTTTCGTTACTCATATGGAGCATCACTCCAATCATACTTCATGGTATGAAACTACAGCAGAAGTAGTTATGATTGCTCCTGATAAAGATTTATTGGTTGACCTCGATGATTTACGGGAAAAACTTGAATCCTATAAAGATAGAAAGTTTAAAATTGGGGCCTTTACAGCATGCTCAAATGTAACTGGTGTTCATACTCCCTATCATAAGCTGGCAAAAATTATGCATGAATTCGGGGGACTGTGTTTTGTAGATTTTGCCGCTAATGCTCCATATGAAAAAATTGACATGCATCCAGCAGATCCGATGGAAAAATTAGATGCAATTTATTTCTCTCCACACAAATTTCTTGGAGGACCGGGGGCATCAGGTGTTCTCATTTTTGATTCCGCAATATACAATTCTCCGGTTCCTGATAATCCGGGAGGAGGAACAGTTGATTGGACCAATGCCTGGGGAAAATACAAATATGTTGATGATATTGAAGCCCGAGAAGATGGGGGAACTCCGGGTTTTCTACAAGCTATGAAATCAGCCTATGCAATAAAGCTGAAAGATAAAATGGGAGTTGAAAATATGCTTGCCAGAGAGGAAGAATTACTCAAAATTGCATTCCCAATTCTTGATGAAATTCCTGGAATTAGTATTCTGGCTGATAATATTCGTGAACGACTCGGAGTTATTTCTTTCTATCATGAAAAAATTCATTTCAATCTTATTGTTAAATTATTAAATGATAGGTTTGGTATTCAGGTAAGAGGCGGATGTGCTTGTGCAGGGACATACGGACATTTCTTATTAGAAGTTACTTATGAAAAATCTCAAAAAATAACCGATAAAATAAACCATGGGGACCTCTCGGAGAAGCCCGGATGGGTGCGGTGGTCATTGCACCCTACAATGAAAGATGAAGATGTTAGATATTTTGGGAAAGCATTATCTCTGATTGTATCTAATTTTGAAGAATGGGAAAAAGATTACGTTTATTTAAATAAAAAAAATGAGTTTGCCCATAAATCAGAAATTAATAATCCTATTGATGAAGAAAGAATTCAAGATTGGTTCTCTCTTTGATAAATAATCTTCGAATTAATTTTGCATTTCTCACAAACTTATATAATTTTGCAGTCCGTTTTGTAAAAGAAGAAGATATTAAAATGAAAAAGGAAATTCATCCAGACAATTACCGATTAGTGGCATTTAAAGATATGTCTAACGGTTTTACATTTGTTACACGTTCAACTGCTCCCTCAAAGGAAACTTTAAAAATGGAAGACGGTAACGAATACCCATTAATTAAACTTGAAATTTCATCCAAATCTCACCCTTTTTATACAGGTAAGATGAAACTTGTTGACACCGCAGGTCGTGTGGATAAGTTTATGAACAGATATAAAACTCATTACGATAAGAAGAAAAATTAAGTATTGAGCTTTAAATAATTTATAAACTCCGACAGTAAATATGATTGTCGGAGTTTTTTTTTATTTAAATTTGAAATAAAAAAGCATGAATCTGATTTTATTTGATGATAATAACAGGGATCAATTACTCCCCCTAACATATACAAAACCGGTAACCGAATTAAGGATCGGGATACTGAAAATAAGCGATAAGTGGAAATTAAGACTGAATGCGGACATTAGCTATCTGACACAGGATTATCTGCAAATTAAATATCCTCCGCTTTTTGAAGAGGACAATTACATTATTGCAGGCGGTCTAATTCCTGATGATGGCATTGTAAAAAAAATCTCATCACTTAAAAGAAATGAAGTTTTGTTAAAAGATGGCCGATTCCTTGCTACACGATTAAGTCAGAATGATGCCCAAGACTTCGATCTTTTATCTACTGAAAAACTTATATCATATGAGTATCCAGATGATATCAGGATAATTGATCATGTTTGGGAGTTATTTTATCACAATGGAGAACAAATCAAAGCAGATTTTGAAATCCTGACCAAAAACAGAAAAACTCAAAAACTCTCTGATACAAATTCCATATTAGGGAATAATATTTTTGTAGAAGAAGGTGTAAAAGCTGAGTTTGTAACTATAAATTCTACAACCGGGTCTGTGTACCTAGGGAAAAATTCAGAGATAATGGAGGGTGCTGTCATACGTGGACCATTTGCATTATGCGAAGAATCGACGGTGAAACTTTCAGCAAAAATTTATGGTCCAACAACCGTAGGTCCACATTCAAAAGTAGGTGGCGAGATAAATAATTCCATTTTTCAGGCTTATTCAAATAAGGGTCATGATGGTTTCCTTGGTAATTCAGTTATCGGAGAATGGTGTAATATAGGTGCTGACACCAATAATTCCAACCTAAAGAACAATTATGCCGATGTGAAGATTTGGAGTTATCGCAACGATCGCTTTACCAACACTGGATTACAATTTTGCGGTTTAATTATGGGAGATCATTCAAAGTGTGGCATAAATACTATGTTTAATACAGGAACGGT
>JAGLSB010000645.1 GCA_023135955.1 Bacteroidales bacterium
CTGTAAACTCTTTCTTTATATATTTCCTCAACTTATAATTCAGCATTTGAATTGGTTCTTCACCCTTCGAGTAGTAATTTTTCTTTTTCTTTTGTTTTATATCATTTAGCTCCTTTTCATAAGACTGGAATTTAGCTATGGTATTTCCAAGTCTTAAACACTCTTCTATAATTGCCTCCTGATTGTTCTGCGCGAATGAAAAAATTGAAAAGCTGAATAGAATGATTGAAAATAATGATTTTTTCATGTGTATATAATATTAAAAGCTAAAATTTGTATTTGATCTCCAGCCCTGTTTTCTAAAAAACAATGTGTCAGGAAAAGTTTTTACTTCTTCCCTATCACTATTGCTTCTTAATACTCATCAATACTTCAATACTTTCCCAACAAAACTCTCTCTTTCATCCGAACCCTGAAGAATAATGATATAAATTCCTTTATAAAAATTATAAGCTGGAATTTCCATCCAGGAGGAATTCAAATTAGTATCAATTAGAACATTTCCGGTGATATCAAGGACTTTGATTTTCTTAAAGTTATCAGCGTTGTTTATAATAAAATAATCACTTACAGGAGAAATAAGAGGACATATATCAGGACCGTCGGCTTCAGATTTCTTCAAGCCTTCTTCCTCTGCTACATCATCAGAATCCTTTTTAAGAGATTCTTCCTCAATATCTTCAGCCAGAAAAGGAACTTCAAAAGTCAGGGTAAAATCTTCAACAACTCCACTTCTGTATCCTTGCTCAATTGTTTCAAACTCTATGGATAACATATAAAAGATCTGACCGTTAATATAAGCTGAAGAAGAATCTACAAAACTGGCACCAGCAAATTCATAAGGTCTAATTATTGTATTTGATATTGTGTCTATTTCGGGTTGAGTAGTAATCATCATGAGCGTATCATGAAGGAGTATTTCATCATAAGGTTCTGAAATCGTTTTAATTGGAACCCTTCCCTGTTTATAATCCAATACAATTTCATCTCCTTCTTTCCATTCGACTTTTGTACTGTCAACCGGGAAATAACTTGTATTAAATTCAGCAACAAACAATCCCTGAATAGTTGTACTGTCCCACATTACAGGATATGCATCCTGGGTAGAAATTCTAAGGGTTTTATTTATAATTGTACTGTCATTGTAGATCCAATATGCTGTTCCTTTAATGTTTGTAAAGGAATTAAACTCTGCAGTAATTGAATCGCCATAATTCCAGGCAACGGAAAAACTATCGGGAGCAATATAAATCTGATCTTCAACAATAATTTCATTATCAACTGTCAGGATCACATCCAGGTAGTCATCGATGATATTTACCTCCTCAAAATAATCTATTCCATTATAATTCCAGCTAACCATACCGGAATCAACCTTTATTAGATTGGATCCCGAATCGGGGATAAAATATCCAGAAATAATTTCATTATTGCCCCAGGAAAATTCTCCGTCCTCATCAGCATCGATTGTGACATCAAATGTTTTAACGATATCACCATAATCATAGTAAATTGTTCCGACATTAGATTGTACAACGACTGAATCCCATTCATTATACTTATAGTAATCCAGATCCATGTTTACTATTAGTGAATTGGGATCTGTGAATCTTCTGGAAATGAATGTAACCAATGAGGAACTGCCAGGTAAGAAATCCGGACTTTCAGTTTCGCCATTATTTATTCTGACTGTAAAATCGGCCGGATCAATATTTACCCTGTACGAACCACTGGAAAGTAATTCTGAAAGACTAAAAGTATAATTAATATCCAATTCTCTTGAAAAACCAATTATTATTGAAGAATGGTCATCTGTCATATGTGATTTAACCGGTTTGGCATCTGCTCCTGCCATATTATTATGCAAAGTAATATTAAAGGGCAAAACAATTCCCCTGTCGAAACCCTGCAATTCTGAACCCTCATAAATCAGTCTTAGGTCATCGGTATATTCTATTACATGAGTGAACAAAATCTCTAACTTATTCAAATAATATTGCAAGCGGTTATTTTCATCAATATAAGTAGGTACTTTAACATTAGATAAAGTATCATATAGTACAGTATCTGCCCTTGTTATTTCTGCAATAAAATCACCAGATAATACTTCATTTACAGTAGCTTTACCAAGATCAAATTCAAATTCAACTGTAATAATTTTTCCATAAAGATCTGTAAATGAAACGAGAGGTGCAGGCGGGATACCAGGTGAATTATTTATAACAGGTTTATTTTCAAAAACTCTAATTCCTGCACCCTCGAGAGTAGAAAAACTACCCCCTTTAAAGCTCAATGTCAGATCTTGTGTATTATTTACTGCTTCTGAAAGATGAAGATACATTATACTCGCATCAAGAGAATCGAGATCCATTGTTGTAAGTGTAACTTCCTCTCCATTTACCTTTACTACAAAAGCATCCAATTCGCCAGATGGTAGGGTATTCAATTCTTTACTAAAAGACAAAATCAGGTAATTCCCCAGAAGGTCTGTTTCTGGATTAACTAATAATTCAGCGTTTGCGCCATACATTAAATTTACTATAGGAAAAGCTTGAAAGCTTTGTAAATAACCACCTTCATCACTTAGAATAATATCACCTGTATAACTCAATTCAATTTCGTCGGAGGCATTAAAACTTGCATTTAAAGCGATTTCCAGAGTGAACGGATCAGTATCACTTCTTCCAACTGAATAAATTGAGATATCGCCTGATACAGAAGAAGACACAGAAAATCCGGCATCACTGTATATAATAGTGTCCTGCATTTTTTTATCAAACGGGACATAAATTAAATCCCCGGCAGAATTAGTTAACGCAGGTTGGATAATCTCAGGCGGGAGTATCGGGGAATTATTAATTATATCAAGCTTGGTATATGATTTCAGAGAGTTTTCAAGCTCACTTAAAATCTCCCCTACTGACCTGTCGTAATTTAATTGAATTTCATGATGTCTGTAAGTAATAGTTTTCAGATATATATTAGCTGACAAACCATCATTGCCGAAATAAATATTATCAATCTCATTTTCAGAGTTTGGGAGATTAAGACTAAATCCATGGCTGGAATCGTATATCGTTGTATCTTTATAGTTTAATGCTTCAGAAAAATTAAGCTTAATAGAATTCCCATCTTCCGATGTTTTTGCGTCAGTAATTTTTGCAGGTGTCCATCCATAAATCATCATCCAATAAATTTTTGGATTCGTCGCACCTCCAAATGGAGCAGTAATTTTAACTACATTATCCCCTTCAGAATCTATATAATCAACAATAACAGGATTGTCGCTATTATTCCCTAGATAAGTTCCCAAACTATCTCCATTAACATAGACTCCTAATGGTTTTGTGTTACATCCAATAACAATTTGTGAAATTCCACCAGTAAAACTTTGAGTTTCAACAGTGCTGAGGTCTTTGGTATTCAAAATGATAAAATTCTTATCTGCCGGTGAAATATTATCATCTAACAAACCTGTTTCTTTATGTTTATTCGTTGTAAAACAATAATAATCAAGGTCCGTATCGGGGGATTTAACTTTCCATCTGAATATCAGATCAGTCATATTATATTCTATTGTATCTCTCTCAAGCAAAGACCATTGATCGAACTCCTCTCTTAGAATTGTATTTTCCTGGGAAAAAACAGAGAATCCTGATGAGGCCACCAAAAAAAAGATGATATTATTTTTTATAAACTTTTTCATAGCTATTTATTTCAATTTAGAATTAATTTCCGGCATAGCCATCATTCTGAGTAAGAGAAGAATTTATATCTCTTTCCCTACCCGGAATGGGGAAAAATATGTGATAATCTGCTATATTTTCAGCCGTAATAGTAGGGTTTAAAGATTCGCTATCGATAGTTGGATTAAGAATATCTTTTGCTTGTATATAGCTTTTTGTAGCACGTACTTTTTCCAAAAAAGTTCCGGTCCTTACCAGATCAAACCAACTATGAAGCTCAAAAGAAAGTTCTCTTTTTCTTTCATCCCAAACAATAAGTCTGAATTCATTCTGTGTAAGTCCGAATACATCCTGAGGATACTTAGCGTTAGCCATTGGATTAGAGCTTCTGGCCCTGTACCTTACATAGTTTATCCATTGATAAGCATTACCGGGGCCTTCTATTTCATTAATTGCTTCAGCGAGCATAAGTAGTACATCTGCATATCTCAATATGGGTACATTAACATCTGTAGAAAATTTATTATCATAGTTTTCACCTTCAATTCCAAACTTAATAATCTGAAAGAGATCTTTATTGTCTGATAATTTAACCGAAAGAGGGAAACGATAATCTGTTAAAGAATCAACAACAGCATCATTAGTTACGTCAAGTTTCACATCGAATAAAGCGGCAAATTCAGGTCGTGACTTAAAGCGTCCATATCCACCCTGCCAGCCTCCAAAAATCCCTCCTTGTTCTGAATCCTTATCATGCTGAACTTCAAAAATGGCCTCAGAGTGATATTTATTTGTTGTTAAAAAAAGCTCGCCAAAATTATAAAGCAGGCTATATTTTCTACTATTAATTATATTATTGCAATATTCAATAGCCTTATTATAGTTATCAACATCATTTACCCAGTCATAGACTTCTACATTTGAGTGTCGTTTATAAGATCCCAGACTCAGATATACTTTGGCAAGCATTGCTTGAGCTGCAGCTACTGTTGCTCTTCCATTATCACCCACATCATATACCTTTGTTTCGAGCTCCGGGTCAAAGGCTCCATATTTATAATAAAGTGAATTTTCCGCAAACTCAAGATCGGAGATTATTAAGTTATATACTTCCTGAATAGGTGATCTGGGAAGATCTATTCCATTAAAATCTCTTGTTTCTTCATTATGTATAGGAACGTCTCCCCAATACCGTACCAGGTTAAAGTATGCAAATGCCCTTAGAAACTTTGCTTCACCAATTAACCTTTGCTGAAGAATAGAGTCCATACTTACATCAGGAACATTTAATAGAACATTATTTGCCCTGTTTATAAGTCCATAGCTTAAGGCCCAAACATTGGTCATTGTAGGTTCATTCTCATTTATAGTTGCAGTTGCAATCTGAAAACCGTAGGCTGCATTTGAATTATTATTATAATTTATATCACTTATCAGATGCATGATCATAAGGTGGCCATCCATTCCATATGTTTTATTAGGTGCATAGGCACCACTTCTGTTGGATAGAAGATCATAGACCCCATTCACAGCCATAATTGCATGAACATCCGTTAAATAAAAGTTATCATTTGTTAAAATGGGAAAGGGTTCTTCGTATAGTACATCTTCACATCCTGAGAATATAAGGATGCTGAATAATACTGCTAATATTATATTTTTTGTATTCATACCTTTTGTTTTCATATTGCTTAAAATTTACCGGTAATTCCAAATGAAACTATTAACGAAGGAGGTGCGCCTGCATTATCTGTACTAGGCATCAGTCCTTTATTCTTACCCATATTAATTTCAGGATCGTAACCCAGATAATCAGAGAATGTATAGAGGTTTGTTAAATTAATCCTGAACCTCAGGTTTTTCATCAGGATCATCTTAGCGTATGTTTGCGGAAGGTCATAAGATAGATTAACAGACTTAAGTTTTAAATAATTACCGCTTTCAAGGTAATCATCATGGAAAATGGTTTCATCATAAGTTATACCGGGCAATACTCCTTCAGGATTTCCAGGGTCACCATAATAATAGGAATTAGGAGGTCTCCAGCGATCAGTTACAGTAGAATATCGATTTCTTGTTCCTTTAGAGCCAAACATATCTTCCAGTTTCTGCCTTGTTGCATTATAGATCAGATTCCCATGGCTATAAATTAAAAACACATCCAGCTTAAAACCCTTATACCTTATTGAATTTGAAATACCACCAAAACCATCAGGATGGCCATATCCAATTATGTCACGATCGTTATTATCAATAATTCCATCATCATTGAAATCGACAAACCTTCTGTATCCCGGTTCATTTCCTGAAGACAAATACTGAACCTCAACTGGCCCTGCTGCCGCCTCATCTTCATCTTTATAAATACCATCTGTTACATATCCGTAAAAAGCTCCAACCGGTTTACCCTCCTGCAAAATGTAATTTCCAAAAAGCATATAATCAGAGTCAGCAAGATCAAGTACAGTGTTTTCATTTTGTGAATAATTTGCATTTACCCTCCAGAGAAAACTCTTTTTTCTCAAAACATCGAAATTAATGCTTGCTTCAAAACCTTTGTTTAACAAGGACCCAATATTGGCCCAATCAGTAAGGAAGCCGGATTGTGCCGGGACATTTATTGCTAATAACATATCATTAGTTACTTTATGATAAATATCAAAAGTCATTACCAATCTTT
>JAGLSB010000646.1 GCA_023135955.1 Bacteroidales bacterium
AAATCCCGCCCGGAGAAAACACAATTGTTATGAAGCCTATCAATAAGATTTTTATTGTTTTAGTAACCTTATTGTCAAGTTTTTCTCAATTTTCATATTCTCAATGTACATTGCTTGGTAACCCATCGAGTGGACAAGGAGGGAGTGATTATTGCTCACCAGTTACAAAACAAGTTTGGTATAATTTTGAGTTTATCGGGAAACCTTCTGAAACTTCATATACTGTTACTTATGATTGGGGAGATGGTTCAATCTCTGAAGATTTTAATCTTTCAATAGATTGGAAGTCTATTATTCCTGGCGATACTACATGGTTTATTCTGAATGAGCCTATACATGATTACCCAAGTGATGGGAATTGTGACTATGAAACCATTATGATATTAATTGATGGGGGTTTCGAATGTGGGGATTCTCGTCAAACTCAGGAAATCGCTTCCTGGCATACTGATGATGTAGCAGCGGCTCAAGGAATTATTGCTGTAGCACCAGATTTTAAAGAGGTTTGTGAAGGAAGTGAACTAGTGGATTTTGAATTTTCCGATGCTAGTTCATTTGCTTGTAATGTTGATATCGTAGATATTCGCAAGCCAAATAATCAATCCCGGGATGTTCAATTTGTTTATAATACAAATCATACAATAGGCCAAGGTATACCCAATTTGACCATTAAGGTTCAAGGTACTGTTGAAACACAAACGGTAATATTAACCGATGCCGATGGAGATCCAGTGGCGAATTCATGGACAGTTGACCCGACTACAGGTAGTACTGTTGCTGCATATACTACAGCTACTGGTTATTTTGAAGGGCCTGTTACAGAAACTCCAGTTGATCCTGTTGGAGGTAGTCAAATAGCCTATCCCATCTCATTTCCTGGCACGACAACTGCTGAGAACGATTTCTTTGAAATAACTGTACGAAACTGGAACTATTGTAATCAATGGAATGGAAGTCAGACAAATCCAAATGCCATCGATGCAAAGACAGACATAGGTAGGATTGTGATTATCGCTTCACCTTCACCTCCTACCTCTCCAGATTCAGAAGATTGTTTTAATTCTGTGACGAATACTATTACTGTTGGAAACTCAGGAGGGATTGTTAATTGGTACAACGACCCTGACACATTAATTAATGTAAATACTGGAGCAAGTTATACTCATGGAGAAACAGCTGTAAACACATATAATTGGTGGGTAACCGAAAGAGATGGACTGGGTAATAATTGTGTTTCTGATACAAGCCGTGTAACCTTAATTATTAATCCTCTCCCCGACAATACACTCTCTGTTTCAGATGATGCAATATGTGAAGGAGAAACAGCTATAGTTACAGTTAGCAATTCAGTTGTTGGTGTAAACTATTTATTGCGATTAGATTCCGACAATAGCACGATTGATGGTCCTAATGCCGGAAATGGAGGAGATTTAACATTTAATGCCACACCGGGTGCGACTACACTTTACAATGTTTATGCTACTGTTGTTGGTACAGGTTGTGAGGATGAATTAATCAATAAATCAGATGTAACAGTAAGTCCTTTGCCTGACAATACCCTGGCAGTAGATGATCCTGCAATCTGTATTGGAGAAACCGCAACAATAACAGTTAGTAATTCGGTCGTTGGTGTGGATTACTTACTAAGATTAGATTCCGACAATAGCACGATTGATGGTCCTAATGCCGGAAATGGAGGAGATTTAACATTTAATGCCACACCGGGCGCGACTACACTCTACAATGTTTATGCAACTGTTGTTGCTACAGGTTGTGAGGATGAATTGACCAATAAGTCAACTGTAACAGTAAATCCCCTACCAACCCCATCGATTTCAGGGGCAAATGATATTTGTCTGAATGATCAGGAAATTTATACAACAGCTTCCGTTGGAGGTCATACCTATAGTTGGTCTGTCAGCAATGGAATCATTAATGGCTCTTCCGCAAATAACTCTGTTACTGTTGATTGGAATGTTGTGTCAGGTGTTGGTTCAATAACTGTTACAGAAACAATAGATGCTACAGGCTGTAATGTTACAACCGTAAATTATGAAGTAATAATTAATCCGGGGCCAACAGTTGAAATTAAAACCATTTCCGGTGATGCTGAAAAATGTGAAAATGGGAGCCTCGACCTTACATATGAGGCAGTTACAAATGCCACTCAATATGTTTGGGATTATTCTTGGACTGGCGTAAATGTTGATGCAACAACTGATATTCCTTCAATAACAATAGATTTGACAGGTGTTGTTTTAGGAAATCATACCATCATTGTGGCAGGAATTAACGGTTGTAATATTCCAGCTGACTATCCATGGTCGGCGGATCATAATTTGACAATCTATGAACAGCCTACAGCCAATGCCGGCACAGGCGGAGATGTTTGTAGTGCATTGAACTTTAACTTAAGTGCAACTCCGAGTGAAGGCACAGGTACCTGGACTATGACCAGCAGTCCGGTTGGAGCTACTGTCACTAATTGGAGTGCAGGATCAGGGAGCGCAAGTACAACAGTAACTGTTGATTTATATGGAGAGTATGAATTTACCTGGACAGAAGATAACGGAACATGTACTTCTTCAGATGCCGTGATAGTAACTTACTTTGAACAGCCAACAGCCAATGCCGGCACAGGCGGAGATGTTTGTAGTGCATTGAACTTTAACTTAAGTGCAACTCCAAGTGTAGGCACAGGTACCTGGACCATGACCAGCAGTCCAATTGGAGCTACCGTTACTGATTGGAGTGCAGGATCAGGCAGTGCAAGTACAACAGTAACTGTTGATTTATATGGAGAGTATGAATTTACATGGACAGAAGATAACGGAACATGTACTTCTTCAGATGCCGTGATAGTGACTTACTATGAACAGCCTACAGCCAATGCCGGCACAGGAGGCGATGTTTGTGGATTATTAAGTTTTGATTTGGCCGCAAGTGCCTACGGTTACCTTGGAGGCAATAATGAAAATAGCGGAACACATATCTGGACAATGACGAGCAGTCCGGTTGGAGCTACCGTTACTGATTGGAGTGCAGGATCAGGCAGTGCAAGTACAACAGTAACTGTTGATTTATATGGAGAGTATGAATTTACCTGGACAGAAGCAAACGGTACATGTAATGATGCAGAAACCATTACTATTACATTTAATGAAGCTCCAATATTATCCTTCCCCCTAACAGAAACAATCTGCAGCGATGTAGCTGCAAATAGAAGTCTTAGCATTACGAATGCTGTTCCCGGGACAACATACGAATGGGGAATTCCAACCAATACCGGTGGCATGACTGGAGGAACAGCGGGCGCAGGTTTGTCAACCGGACCAATAACAGATATCTTTATCAATTTAACAGGATCTCCACAAACTGCTACATTTAGTGTAATCCCAACCAGTGGAGCCGGTTGTGCCGGATCAGCAACAGATGTTGTTATTACGGTTAATCCTTTACCGCTCACTACAGAGATTTCAGGTGAAGAAAGTCTTTGCCTTGGAGCTGCAAATGTGATTTATGAAGTGACAAGTACTGGGGGCTCAACTTATGCCTGGACAGTACCTGGCTCGGGGATTCTCACAAAAGATTTTGATAACAATATATATTTTATTCATACTACTGCAGCAAGTGCTGGCGGTCCTGAGAATGTTCAGGTTATTGAAACTAATTCATTTCTATGTGTTGGACCAGCTAAAACAATTCCTGTTACAGTATCTAATTCTATAACAGGGGAAATTATTACAGGATCAGAGGATGTTTGCGTTGAAGCATCAGGTATTAAATATTCTGTAACTGATAACGCAGGCTCAAGCTATTCCTGGACAACTCCCCCGGGAGTGTCTATTACATCTGATCCAACAGCTAACGAAATTAATGTGGCCTTTGGCCTGGTTGTATCTGACGATTTTTCAGTTGTTGAGACCAATACTTCCGGTTGTATCACTATCCATTCTCCTCTGACCGTAACTGTTAATCCACTGCCAATTATTTATAACCTGACAGCACCAAACTATTACTGTTTTGGTGATGCAGGTGTTACCGTTAGCTTAAGCAACTCGGAAGTTGGTGCTGATTATCAGTTATATAAGGATGGTAATCCCGAAGGAGGAGTCGTTGCCGGAACTGCTTCAGCCTTAAGCTGGAACAATATGCTTGCCGGAACATATACCGTAGAGGCTGTATTTACAACAGGATCCGGTTGTGCTGAATATATGAACGGAAATCCAACAGTGACTGAAAATGATGAAATTACAGTGTCAGATATAACAACTTCAACAAGTGCTGACGGATCATATAACATCAATTGCAATGGTGCCTTTGACGGATCTTTTAATTTAACTGTAGCTGGAGGAACAATACCTTATACCTATTCAATAGATGGAGGATTAATTTATCAGTCAAACAATAATTTTGCCAGCCTAGGTGCTGGTGACTATACAATTAATATAAGAGATTCTAAATCTTGTATAATTGATTCAACCATTAGTTTAACTGAGCCTCTGGTTCTTACAGCAGGTTCAATTGGAGTTAATGACACTATTTGTTATGGCGATGATCCTGTACCATTAACAGAACTTACTTCTGCTACAGGTGGACCCGATACTTATTCCTATCAATGGATGAAATCACAAAGTGAGGCTGGGCAATGGACTAATATATCGGGAGCCAATGATGCTGACTATGATCCTGACCCTATTGCTTCAACCTCATATTATAAACGCGAAGTAATTTCAGGTACATGTACTCCTGAGTATAGCAACACTGTTGTGGTTTGGGTTAACGCAATGCCCACGGCAATATTAACAGGTGGAGAGGCAATTTGTCCTACTGAAACATCAATACTTAATATTGAATTAAATTCAGGCACAGGACCTTTCGAGATTGACCTTGAGAATCATGCTATATTATCCAATTATGTGAGTGGAACTGATATTCCTGTTAATCCGGCCGTAACAACAACTTACAATTTACTGAGTGTTACTGATGCTAATGGCTGTATATCTGATACTACTTCAGGAAATCTAAGCGGAACTGCAACTGTAGTTGTTCAGGAAATTGTTGGTATTACAAGTCAACCGGTTAATTCTGAAGTTTGTGAATTATACAGTACCAGTTTCTCAGTTGGAACATCAGGAGATGGAGTGAGTATTCAATGGGAAGTAAATGATGGGAGCGGGTGGCAAAAGATTAGTGATGGAGAAAATTACACTGGCTCAGGTCTTGAAACTCTTAGTGTCTACTCTGTCGATTCAACAATGAACGGATATCAGTATCATGCGGTTGTTTCAGGAACTTGCGGAACTCCGATTGCTACTGATGAACCTGAGTTGATTGTTAAAACAAATCCGGTAATTACTCTCCAATCAGAAGATACTATAATATGTCAGGATAACAGCGCAATTTTCAATGTTAACGCAGAAGGCTCAGGCCTTAATTATCAGTGGCAGTACAGTTCTACCGGAGTATACCAGAATCTTGTGAATAATGATGCTTATAGTGGAGTAAATACTGCTGAACTCACCGTTACAGATGACGGGGCCATTTATAATGGATATAGTTACAGGGTTAGAGTAAGTGGTACTTGTAATCCTCCGGTTAATTCTGAAGAAGTACACTTAAATGTAAATGCAAATCCTGTAATTTCGGGCGACCCATCAGGCAGTGAAATATGTGAAGGCGGAAATACAAGTTTCATCTCAGGAGCTACAGGTTCCGATATGCTATATCAGTGGGAAGAGAGTAGTGATAATGGAAATTCATGGAACGCGCTTATCGAAGGTGAAAATTATGGAGGTGTCAATACTTCAAGCTTATCGATTATTGATGCACTGGTTAGTCTTAATAACAATCAGTATCGTCTTTCTGTTTCAAATCCGTGTGTTGAAATAAAATCAGGAGCGGCTATTTTAATAGTGAATGCCAATCCAACTGCAGAAATTACTGGTGACGGAAGATTCCCGATAGTTTGTGGTGGTGCCGATCTGAATCTTGATGCAAATGCAAATGGAGGCACAGGTATTTATACTGATCATCTTTGGACAGGAGATGTGAATTATCTTAACACCACAACAGAGGAACAGGTTAAATTTAAAACTTTAATTAGTGGTAGTTTTGAACTGGTTTACACTGTAACAGACAGCAAATCTTGTAAAGGAAGCGCATCGGTCCAGATTGAAAATGACAGGCCGAATGCTCAGTTTACTTCTGATGCAGAGCCAACATGTGGCGACCTTACCGTTAACTTCGTGAACAACACCTCAGGTGCGGTGGGCTATGAATGGAACTTTGATGACGGTGGTCCTCTTGAAACTACTTTGCATGCAGTTCACGACTTTGATAATTTTGACCCAACCGTGAGGTATTTCAATATTGAACTTGTGGCAACTTCAGCTAATACTTGTCGTGATACTGCTTACCAGATTATCACTGTATATCCTAAGGTTGATGCCGATTTCACGCTTGAGCCAGAGGAAGCATGTCAGCCTGTTAATGCTCTAATGACAGCCTTACCAGGTGCTTCAAGATATACATGGGACTTTGGTGATGGGGAACAGGATCCTGATGGAGGGTACTTTGTTGTTCATTCTTTTCAGAATACCGGAGCAGAACCTAGGACCTATTCGATTTCACTTACTACGGAATCATATTATGGATGTATTTCAACCCTTACAAAGGATATAACAGTTAATCCAATACCACTGCCAAGGTTCGATGTTGCACCATATTTACAAACTTTCCCGGACGCTACTGTAACTATAACAAATCTTGTAACTCAGGGGAATTGGGAATATTTATATGAATTTGGCGATGGTAATACGTCAAATTCAGCGGAACCAATTCATACATATAGTGAGTATGGAACATTCATTGTAGTACAAAAGGTAATATTTGGAGATTGCATCGATAGTGTTGGACAGTCTGTTATTATTAGTCCACCAAAGCCTGTAGCCAGTTTTAATTTACCAACCAATGGCTGCACACCACATTTTATTCAGTTTGAGAATACATCAACAGATGCCAACTCTTTTGTTTGGGAATTTGGCGATGGAAGTATTTCAACAAAGAGAAATCCTTTCTATACTTATTTCGAGGAAGGAACTTTTTCTATAACACTAACGGTGTCGGGACCGGGTGGTTCAGATGTTCACAAGGAAAGTATTGAGATTTGGGCAATGCCGAATTTATTTTTTAGTAATGTACCAGATTCAGTATATATAAACGACAAACCGGTAAAGTTCTTCAACTATTCCAGAGATGCAACCTATTATGCCTGGAATTTCGGAGATATTAATGAAGAATGGAC
>JAGLSB010000647.1 GCA_023135955.1 Bacteroidales bacterium
ATAGTAATAGCACTTATAATAATATTTTTCTCGATTGGATTTGTAATACAGACCAGAATTGGTAATTTTCTGAAAAATGGTATTGAAAGAAAGTATCTCATGAAAATTCCTGGATATAAAACAGCCCGGGATATTGTGATGCAATTTTTTGGTGGCAACCGCTCATTCTTTTCTGAAGTAGTATTGGTTGATCTTTTTAATTCCGGTACTTTAATGACAGGATTTATAACAGATAATAAAGGAAAAATGATTACTGTTTTTGTGCCCACAGGACCAAATCCGACTTCCGGAAATATTTATCATGTAGAGAGAGATAAAATCTTGAAAACGAATGCCTCTGTTGATGTTGGTATGAAGTCTATAATAAGTTGTGGAGCAGGATCTGCCGAACTGTTTGAAGAAGTAAAACCAAGGAAACTTAATGAGAAATAAGTTATCCGTTTTCAGAAAGATTACACAAACCCTCCATATTCTTTATAGAAACTTTCTTTCCATCGAAATTTGCAAATCCATCTTTTTCTAATTCCTTTAAAATTCTTATGGCACTATCTTTCGACATAGCGGTCATATCAGCAAGATCTTGTCGACCAATTGGGATCTCAAAATCAAGACTTTTATATACTTTATCAGACATATAAATTAAAGCATCAGCCATTCTACCATGCATTTGCTTTTGTGTAAGGCCTATTAATTTATTATAGACAAAGATTGTACGATGATTCAGATGACTAAAATACTTCTCAGCAAAATCTGTATTTGAGCGCAAAACAGCTTTGAAGTTTTCTGTATTAATAAAGCATACTATAGATTCTTCAAGTGCAGTAATAGTGTAATGATTTCTCCCATCCGAGAATAATCCCTGACCACCGAACAATATATTCGGGCCAGTTAAGTCTAATAATAAGTTTTTATTACCATGACCTTCAATATAAACTTTTGCAAATCCTTTTACAATATTTGTGAGATGTGTTAATATAGTACCTTGCTTTACTATATTTTCACCAGCTCTGAAGTGAACCTCATATCGTTCCGAGTTTAAAATATCTGTCTCAGCCTTACTAAGAATTTTAAATAATTCTGATTTTGAACAACAATCTTCACATGACTCACAAATATTAATATTCCTCATAATATTTAGTTTTCTTAAAATTTTATCAAATATAATTGAATTTTATGTTCTAAACAATGATTTACATTTAATTTATCGGGATATGTCGTTTAACTTGGCGAATAACATCTTTGAATATACAGGATAATTCGTCTAATATTTACAGATGAGAATCATTTAACTCTGTTATTTTTGTAACACTTAAATAAATAAATAATTTTGATAAACAATGAGAAAACGAGGACTCTTCAGGATTAGGGAAAGATATATATTAATTATACTGGTATTTAGTTATTTAACCATACTAAGCTGTGAGAAATACACCATCAAACCCTTTGAAATAGCTCCTGACATGGTAGTCAGTTTCGAGACAGATATCCAAACTATTTTTGAAAATAATTGTATTTCTTGTCACGGAGGTACTATTTCACCTGATCTTAGAGCCGAGTTTGCTT
>JAGLSB010000648.1 GCA_023135955.1 Bacteroidales bacterium
GGAAAACAAAACGATATTCAGGGTCATGGAGGATTAACCCATGGAAACTGGATTAGCGGGATTAATTTTATTGACGGAGCAAGACTGGGCCCGCAAGATAATTTACCTGACCACCTGAAGAATAATCAAGCGCGCAATAAATATTATCTACTCCCATTAATACTAGGAATTTTCGGAATGGTATTTCAATATAAAAAGCAAAATAAAGAATTTTGGGTGGTTGGATTGTTATTTCTGTTTACCGGACTGGCAATTGTTGCTTATTTGAATCAATATCCACATCAACCCAGAGAAAGAGATTATGCCTATGCGGGATCTTTCTATGCTTTTGCAATATGGATTGGGCTTGGAGTACTAGGACTCATTAACGCATTAACAAAAGAATATAAATCTGGAATTGCAATCGTTGGGGTTGGTGCGCTTAGCTTAATCGCAGTGCCGGGATTAATGGCAGCAGAGAACTGGGACGACCATGATCGTTCGGGCAGATATACTGCCAGGGATTTTGCCTATAATTACTTAAATTCCTGCGACCAGAATGCGGTAATCTTCACTAATGGTGATAACGACACATTCCCGTTATGGTATTTGCAGGAAGTTGAAGGAGTGAGGACAGATATAAGAGTAATCAATCTTTCTTATTTTACAGCCGACTGGTACATTGGTCAGATGGCCACCAGAATGTACGATTCTGATCCGGTTGCATTTGGTTTTAGCGAAAGAGAATATCGAAATGGTACTCGCGATTATATTCAGTTTGCTGATAATACACTTATATTGCTAGACGAAAAGTACAGAGCGAATAAACGATTTTTTGAAAGTGAATATGCCAATTTATATTCGCGCTTCCTTACTTTGGCAGCCAAGTCAAAGTTGCCTGAACTAGCTCCAAAAGATTATAGTGAATTGAAAAAGGGTCATGAAGTAGTCAGTCTTCAGAATTTTGCCAGTGCTGTAGGAAAAGTAAGCAGGCAAAGTGAAGAACTAGGATTTGATTCTGCGGAACTCGAAAGTCTTATAAATAGTGTTGAGTCTTTTGCAAAAAGAATCGATCCTGCACATATGCCACTCGATGCTGCCTTGAATTTCCTTCTTTCAAATAATCCTAGATTTAAGGATGGCAGATATTTTTTCCCGGGACGGAAATTTGTGATTGAAATTGATACTGCAGCCGTGAAAGCACAAGGTTTTATGACACCAGAGCAGGAAGCATCGATAGTTACAGAAATGAAATTTGAATTAACCGGCAGAAGAGGTCTTCCAAAGAATTCATTAATGATTCTTGATTTGATAAATAATGTAAACAAAGGAGATTGGGCGCGTCCTGTCTATTTTGCAATCACTGCATCGAAAGAGAATTTCCTTGATCTGGAGCCTTATCTGCATAGAGAAGGACTTGGATACAGATTAATGCCGGCAACTGGCCCTAACAACGACTTGTTTGCAGGTAGTGTAAGTACAGATATTATGTATGAAAACGTGATGAATAAATTCCGCTGGGGTAATATTGAAGATCCGGATGTTTATCTTGATGAAAATAACCTCAGAATGCTCACAAATTTCAGATATACTTTCTCAACTCTGGCTAATGCATTATTGGAAGAAGGTCGAAAAGATAGCGCCTTAGCCGTTGTTGATCGTTGCATGGAACTGATGCCAATGGATAGGGTTGGATATAATGCTGCTATTATGCCTCTCATCCAGATTTATTATTCTCTTGGAGAGTTTGAAAAAGCAAATAGTATTTCTTCGGAATTTGCTAAAATGATGGATGCTGAATTGTATTATTATGAAGATTTGATGGGTGATAAACCAACAGAATTTAGTTTAAGTGCAAATGACTATCGTTTTGCATCACGTAATCTGATGTCGCTTTTTAGCATATCAAATTCCTTTAATCAATCTGAGTTGTCGCAACAATTGATGGAAATGATAGGCAATCATGATAGAAATACTAATTCGTCTTTCTTCCAATAAAATGTTATGCTGATAGTTAAACCTCCGGATTTTATTACTCGGCTCATGCCTCGTATGACATGGGGTTTTTATGGTGAATTGCGAAAGGTTTTTCTCACATTTGATGATGGTCCTACACCAGAAGTAAGCGATTGGGTACTCGCTCAGCTCGAAAGTTATAATGCTAAAGCGACTTTTTTCTGTATTGGAAGAAATGTAGAACATTATCCCGATGTTTATCAAAGAATCCTGGGGGCTGGTCATTCTGTAGGGAATCATACTTACAGTCATCTAAAAGGCTTCAGAAGCAGCAAGAGGACATATTATGAAGATATTGAGCTTGCCTCGGGATTTATTAATTCAAATCTATTTCGACCACCATACGGACGGATTCGAAGAGCACAGGTTCTGGATATTGTTAAGCAATATCGCATCATTATGTGGAACACCCTAAGTATTGATTACAACAGGAAAGTGCCTGGCGATCAGGTTTACCATAATGTTGTGGACAATGTTAAGCCCGGATCAATAATTGTCTTCCACGATTCAGACAAAGCCCGCAAAAATCTTTATTATGCACTTCCACGCGTCCTCAAATTTCTTCAGGATGAAGGCTACGAAATGGAAGCAATCCCTATGCAAAAATACAAAGCTGATAGGATGTGGTTGAAGGGGGTTAGTGGGAGGAGGATTGGTTGAGTTGGTGTGCTTCCCGATAGCTATCGGGAGTGGTGATGCTCAGTGAAACACAATTTACGTGAGCATACCTGCGATGCGGAAATTGATTGTTGAATTTATGCTGAACTTGGTTCAGTACTAGTCCCGAGTATTACCTCGGGGTGCTGATTGGGAGGCTCTTCGGTCCTTCGACAAGCTCAGGGTGGATTGTTTATGCTACAATTTCTTTAATGAGTGACTCCAAAAATGGAATGTCTTGCTCTATGGTTTTCCATATCACATCTATATCAACACCCATATAATCATGAATCAATTTATCACGCATACCTGCCATAGACTTCCAGGGAATTTTGAAATATTTGTCTTTAAGATCCTTTGAAATGTTCTTTGTCGACTCTCCTATTATTTCGATATTACGAATTATTGCATCCTGAGCCAGTTCATTATCTCTGAAATCTGATTGTGACATTCCTTCACTATAAGCATGGATTTTATCAATAGCTTTCAGTATATGCTCTATATACACTATATCTTCCCTCATGCCTGATAAATTATCTGCAAATCTTTCTGAATACTTTTTTTAATTCTATCATTTTTTATAGCGCCTTCAGTAACTAAATCAACCTTAATACCAAGTTTTTCAGATAAAGTATTTTCAATGTTTATTAACTGCAAAAGAGAATAAGTTTGCCGAAATTGAACAAGAATATCTATATCGCTTGAAGGTGTATTTTCATCTCTTGCAAATGATCCAAATATGGCAACTTTAACAGGATTATAATCCTTGAGATATGTAATTATTATATTTTGAACCTCTATTCCAGACATATATCAAATGTAATGAATTTATATTTAATTGGAAGCGGGACAAAATCAAATGCAACAAATATTATTATTTAAAGGTTTGAAGATTGTTAATATAGCTATGCAGAGTGTAACAAAAGAGCACCTATGCTATTATCGAATGGGATAAAAGGACTGAAAATTTGTTCCAAATTATAAAATGGCGGGTAATAATATCTGGATTTAAATAAATCTTTCATAATATTAAAATCGAATTAATATTTTTCAATCACTGGGTGGTTGTATTAGACCCCCCGGGACAAGTGATCCAGAGAATCCACCACTACAGGAGTGGGTTGCATTTTTAAGTCTTCGTGGTCTTGAATACGATTTAATAAATTATCTTTATCAGTTCAAGAATATATTTTCAATTAGTGAAAATCAAAAATCACATAGTCCGTAAATTTGATGATTCCTACGTAGTATGGATAGAGGAATATAATCAGTGGATTCATTTGGAGGAGCCGGCGTATTTGGTTTTTGAGGAGGTGTTTGGGAATGGTGGTTACGGGGTTACGGGGTTACGGGGTTACGGAGGGGAAAGTGGAGAGGGGAAGAGGGGAAGAGGTGATGAAGGGAAGAGGGGAAGAGGGGAAG
>JAGLSB010000649.1 GCA_023135955.1 Bacteroidales bacterium
TCTCATTTCTTGGAAGCGGGCCAGGTGGTGCCCATGGCTTTTTCCTAAATCAATGGTTAAGATCAACTCTGGGAACTGCCGGAACAGCCTTTCTTTTGATTATCTTATTTTTATCCTATGTTCTTTATTCTTTCAATAATAGTCTGAAATTATTTTCTTTTAAACAGTCTAAGTCTGAGGAATATGATCCTGAAATGGAGATTAAAAATTCTGATGAGGCAAAATTGGCTTCGAAGATTGATATTAATAAGCCTTTTATTGGAGATATTGAGAAAACGGAAGAAGCAAAACCAGAGAAAAAAGAGAATGCTAATGAGGATATTCAAATGACTGTTCAGCAAGTAACTGAAGAGGAGACTTCCTCAGATACAATAATTCAGGAAGATTATGATCCTACTCTAGACCTTTCTTCATATAAGTTTCCTAATCTAAGATTGTTGAAAGACCATGAAACCGGGAATCCTTCAGTTAGTAATGATGAATTAATAAAGAACAAAAATAAGATCATCGAAACCCTTTCTCATTACAAAATAACAATAGATAAAATCAAGGCAACCATTGGGCCAACAGTTACTCTTTATGAGATTGTACCTGCGCCCGGGATTAGGATTTCCAAGATTAAAAATCTTGAAGATGATATAGCCTTGAGTCTTGCCGCCTTAGGTATACGAATTATTGCACCCATTCCTGGTAAAGGAACAATTGGTATTGAAGTTCCCAATTTACACCCAAAGATAGTAAGCATGAAGAATGTACTTTCCTCAAAAAAATTCCAGGAAAGTAAATATGAATTACCTGTTGCTTTTGGCAAAACTATATCTAATGAAACTTACGTTTTTGACCTTGCAAGGATGCCGCATTTACTAATCGCAGGAGCAACAGGACAAGGTAAATCTGTTGGATTAAATGCAATTATTGCTTCACTTTTGTATAAAAAACATCCTGCACAGCTAAAATTTGTATTGGTTGATCCCAAAAAAGTAGAATTAACTCTATTTACAAAAATAGAAAGACATTTTCTGGCTAAACTACCTGCTACTGAAGATGCTATTATCACTGATACTCAAAAGGTAATAACTACATTAAAGTCGCTGACACAGGAAATGGACGAACGCTATGATCTGATGCAGTTGGCACAAGTAAGAGATATAAAAGAATATAATCACAAATTTATTAAGAGGAAATTAAATCCGGAAAAAGGGCACAGGTTTTTTCCATATATAGTTTTGGTTATTGATGAGTTTGCTGATCTTATAATGACAGCTGGCAGGGAAATTGTTGATCCACTTGCAAGACTTGCCCAACTTGCAAGAGCCATAGGAATTCATCTGATCATTGCTACACAACGTCCTACAACAAATATTATTACTGGTTCAATAAAAGCCAACTTTCCTGCAAGAGTTGCATTCAGAGTAATATCTGTAATTGATTCTCGTACAATTCTCGACATGTCAGGTGCCAATCAATTAATAGGAAAAGGGGATATGCTCATATCAACAGGTAGTGATATAACACGACTCCAATGTGCATTTATTGACACTCCAGAAGTTGATGAACTTACGGAATTCATTGGTTCACAAAGGGGATATTCAAGCGCACATTTATTACCTGAGGTTGAGGAAGTAATTGGTGAGGCAAATGACGTGGATCTTCAAAAAAGAGACCTGAAGTTTGAGGAGGCCGCCCGATTAGTCATTCAAACTCAGCAGGGATCAACGTCAATGATTCAACGTAAATTATCGCTTGGTTATAATCGTGCAGGTAGAATTGTCGATCAATTAGAGGCTGCAGGAATTCTAGGACCATTTGAAGGCAGTAAGGCAAGAGCTGTTCTTATCCAGGATGAATTAAGTTTGGAACACATTTTGAATGGTTTAGATTGACACCAGGCTTATCAATAGGTTTAATAAACTTTGTAGAGCTTAAATGATCAAATAAAACATAATTTAAATATGAAATTTATAATTCCCATCTTTAGTTTATTTGTAGGCTTGGTAATATTTGCGCAAGATCCTGTTGAGATTCAGGATCCCAAGGCAGATCCTTATTTGAAAAATATTTCTAAAGACCTTAAAACTGAATCACCATACAGAATTGAGTTCAAATATGAGATTTATTCATTGCAGGAAGATGCAAAAGTATCAGATAATGGTACAATTATTATTCATGATGAAAAATACCAGCTAAAAACAGAAGATACAGAAGTATACTACAATGGGCAAACGCTTTGGTCCTATAATATAATGAACGAAGAGGTTTACCAAAGTGAGCCGGAAGAAGGCAGTGGCGATAAATTGTTTTCTGATCCATTCAGACTATTGGCAAACTATAATGAATATTTCAAATATAGATTTTTGGGGGAGAAAAATATAAATGCGCAGAAGCTTATTGAGATTGATTTATATCCAAAGGATCTGGAAACCCCCTACTCTATGATTAAACTATTTACTACTACCGATAAAAGCCTATATTCCATCAATATAAAGCAAAAAAATGGTATTGATCTGAAAATCTTCATCACAAAAATTACTCATAACATTAATATCTCTGAATCAGATTTTTCATGGGATGAAGCTTCTCATTCAAATGTTCTGCTCATTGAAATGTAGGCTCAACTGTAAATTAAATGTTGTCTGGGAAGTATTGCCGGGAAAACTCACAATTTTAAAAGGCTTTCCAGCCTCTAGAAATTAGTATCTAACAATTTTCAATAATATTCAAAATAAGGCTATATGGCTAGATATAATTACTTAGGATATTCAATTCTTGTATGATAAATTGTCTGTAACCTTTTCTTAAACAATTCCTTAATTGTTGTTATTTCCTTAAGTGTCAGATCCGACAAATCAAACTGGTTCTCGGATTGCTGATATCCGATAATTTTCTCAACCAGCTCTTCAATAATTTCCTTGTTAACCTCTTTCATACTCCTTGAGGCTGCTTCAATGGAATCGGCCATCATTAAAATTGATTGCTCACGACTTTCAGGCCGAGGGCCTGGATAGGTAAATTTTCTTCCATCCACTTCAGTGTCTGGGTATTTTTTCAGATAAGATTTATAAAAATATTGAACCGTTGTTGTTCCGTGGTGTGTTTGAATAAAATCTATAATGACCTTTGGTAAATTCTTTTTTCTTCCAATTTCAACACCTTTACTTACATGTCCTATAATTCTCTCAGCACTTTCTTCAAACTCCAATCGGTCGTGTGGATTAAATCCCGATTGTATATTCTCGATAAAGAATTCAGGATCTACTTTTTTCCCTATGTCATGGTACAAAGCCCCCGCTCTTACAAGCAAAGGGTCGGCCCCTATTACCCGAGCAGCTTCCTCTGCTAAATTTGCAACTTGAAGTGAATGCTGAAAAGTTCCTGGTGCTTTCTCCGCAAGCTGACGTAAAAGTTTTTGATTAGTGTCGGATAATTCAACCAGTGTAGCATCCGATAAAAATCCAAATATTTTCTCAAAAATATAAATCAAAGGATACGAAGTAAGAACAAGAAGAGCATTCCCGGAAAACCATGCAAACATTTGCCAGTTTAGTGCCCCAATCCTACCTTCCTGAATAACACCCATTCCTGCATAAACTAAACTATAAGTCAATAAAGTCAATATTGATGTCACAAATAATATTCCTCTTTTATATACGCTCCTAAGAGTGAATATAACAACAACTCCGGCAATAAAATTCATAAATACAAACTCGAAACCATTTGGTGCCCAAAAACCTATAACCAAAATTGTAAGTATGTGTACAAATAAAGCTAGTCTTGAATCATAAAAAGTTTTAATAATAATGGGTAATAATACAAATGGGACAACGTAAATATTTAAATTCTCAGATTTTATCGCTAGAGAAGCTAAATAAGCCATAATAGTGAGTAGAAAAATAAGAAGAAATGTCTTTTTACCATTGGCCAACACTTCCTGTCTGAATCCAGTTAAAAACAAATAAAATACTAAAAAGACAAAACTAGCAAGTAAGACTTGTCCAACAATAATTATTGTCATATTTCGCTGAACATCAGGATTCGTCTCATACTCTTGTTTCAAGGATTGGAGAATTCGGAAAGTTTCTTCATTCACAGGTTCTCCAAGACCAATTATTTTCTCTCCGGCCTGAACCATCCCATATGTTAAATTTAATTCAGACTCATATGAATTCTTGATTAATTCTGAAGTCTCATCATCATAGAAAAGATTAGGATTTAATAAATCCATAGGATCTATAATACTTATGAATGAATAATCATTAGAAATACCAACCTTAAGTCTTGCCATAGAAGTCCTAAAATATTCAAAAGCAGTTTTATGTGTAAATACTATTGAAGACTGCCTACTTTCAACGAGCTGACCATCAATCACAGATATCAACTTATCGTAGTTATTTATATTCTCCAATGCTAAAGGATCATCAACTATACCACGATCATAAATATCTTTAATAATCTTCCAAATCTCCTTGTAATAATGATTTCTTTCAAGCTCAAGCTCAGAAATATATCCGGTAGAACTAG
>JAGLSB010000065.1 GCA_023135955.1 Bacteroidales bacterium
AATAACATACTTGGTGGTCCCGGTATGAATAGCCGATTGAATATAAGTTTACGGGAAAAAAGTGGATATTCATATAATGTTGAATCGCACTATACAAGTTACTCCGACACAGGCATACTTAACATATATTTCGGTTGCGATAAGGAGAATTTCGATAAAAGTCTTAAATTGGTTTTTAAAGAATTTCAAAGACTGAAAACAGAAGCTATGGGTAGCCTCCAGCTAAGAAAAGCTAAAAATCAGCTTTTAGGACAAATAGCCATTGCAAACGATAGCAATGAATATGAAATGCTTAGAATGGGGAAAAGTACATTGTTATACAACCGCGTAAACGGATTGAAAGAAACAGCTGCAAAAATAGAAGCTCTTACATCGGAAAATCTTTTGGAGGTGGCTAATGAAATACTGGATAAAAATCAAACTTCAATTCTTCAATATTACTAATGGACCTTTTTGATCTTAACCCTGATTACCAGCAATATCTGGAAAATCATTCTACTCCTGAAGATGATGTTCTGAGTGAATTGAGAAGATATACTTTCCTTAAAGTCATTCATCCCAGAATGATCTCCGGTCAGGTACAAGGAAGATTTCTGGAAATGATTAGCAAAATGATCCTTCCAACGAAAATTCTTGAAATTGGAACTTATACGGGATACTCTGCAATTTGTCTGGCTCGTGGACTTAAAGCCGGAGGAAAATTATATACCCTTGAAATTAACGATGAACTCATTGATAAATCCCGCAAATTTTTTGTCAAAGCAAAACTAGACGATTCTATTGATTCTATACATGGTGACGCTGTTAAGTTAATTCCACAAATGGATGATGACTTTGATCTTATTTTTATCGATGGGGAAAAAGAGCAATACTCCGATTATTATAAATTATGCCTTCCAAAACTTAAAAAGGGCGGGGTGTTAATCGCCGACAATGTATTATGGGATGGGAAAGTATATGATGAAAAGTACAAAAACGACAATGCTACACAGGCTATAAAAAAGTTTAACAAATTAGTTCAGGACGATTCACGAGTAGAAAATCTGATACTGCCTGTGAGGGATGGGTTGATGGTGGTTAGGAAGATATAGAGGATGGCCGATGGACTTTGGACAATAGAGGCTCTGTTGTATATTAATGGAGGTATTCCAAAGCTTGTGCATCAAATATTTCACTAATAAAGTATTAACCTTTAACCACTCCTTGGTTATTGTTTTGGGCTCCTCCATACTATGTAACATAGCCACTATGGATACTAAATGGCATAGCTGTAGATTATTGGTGGGGATAATTACTTCTATGATCTTTATGAAAAAATCAATCTGCTAAATATGGAGATTCAGGCTAAATTTAAGCTTATCCCCAGGTGTAGAATTTTTTTATTCCTGCAAATTTTTAAACTTTTATCATTATTATGCGTTATTAGTTTGTCTGATCCTTTAATATTTAATTATCTCTTTATCCACCAATGGCAAAATATTCTATTAAAGATATAGAAAAGCTTAGCGGTATTAAAGCTCATACTCTGCGAATCTGGGAAAAAAGGTTTAATCTACTGGAACCCAAGCGTACGGAAACAAATATCAGGTATTATGAAGATGAAGACCTGAAAAAAATTCTGAATGTTGCGCTTTTATACCGCAAAGGGTTTAGAATATCTCAAATTGCCTGTCTGGGAGAAGAAGAATTAAGCGCTAAAATTAATAGTCTCTCAAAAAGCGAGGAGAATAATGCATCAAGGATTGACAATCTTGTTCTTTCTATGGTTGAGATGGATGAAAATAAGTTTGAAAAGCTTATATATACTTCCATTATGCAAAACGGATTCGAAGAAACAGTAATCAATACTATTTATCCTTTTTTTGAGAAGATTGGAGTTTTATGGCAGACTGGAGCAA
Source organism: Bacteroidales bacterium (assembly GCA_023135955.1). Taxonomy (GTDB): domain Bacteria; phylum Bacteroidota; class Bacteroidia; order Bacteroidales; genus JAGLSB01. The sequence continues at coordinate 1,899 of JAGLSB010000065.1, forward strand.
TTAATCCAGCCCAGGAGCACTTTATATCAAATCTTGTCCGACAAAAGATTATTGTAGCAATAGATGGAATTGTTGAAAGAACCGATCGTAACAGCAAGCACTTTTTACTCTACCTTCCTGAAGGAGAGATGCATGAACTTGGTCTTCTGTTTTATTACTATCTACTTAAAAAAAGAGGTCATAAAATTACTTACCTCGGACAATCAGTTCCTCTTGAAGATCTTCAAAAAACAGGGAAATTTCTTTCCCCACAATATCTTATTACACATATTTACGTCAGCTTAAACTGTAAAAAGCTAAGAAAATACTTAGAGGATCTTTCAGATTTCTTTCCAGAGCAAAACATTCTTTTTACAAGTTTTGATCCAGAGATATCGAAGCTCGAAAAAAGGAAAAATCTTCAACACATAAAAGAAGTTAGTCAATTTATCGAGATCCTTGATGTAATTCAACTTGATTGATAGCTGATTAAGTTTTATTTTAACATTTTCAAAAATAATAGCTAAGAGGGCCTGCTTTAAATATTTTCCGGGCCACGATTGAAAATATAAATATTAAGGAATCTATAACTGTGTGTTTTTCTATATCTTATATAACTTCCATATAAAATTATGATAAGTCTTTTCTCTAGATTTTAATTTAACAAACCCAAATAATTGAATCCTCATTTCCCTAAACCCGTTAATAAATATTCAAAAATCAACCTAATTTTTTTTATTAAATTGCGGTTTACTGAGAAGCTATGCGCAGAATAATAATGATAATAATTCTCTTTTCTTTTACAATTGTGAATGTGACTTCACAAACCAAGGAAGAAAAAAAAGAATTCAAGAGGAAATTTCTTGAAGCGGAATATTTTTTCCTGATGGAGGATTATGAAGAGGCCGCTTTTTTATATTTGGAATTGTTGAAAAGTGATCCAACTAACGCTAATCTGCAATTTCTAACAGGAGCAAGCTATCTCAGCATTGCCGGACAAAAATCAAAGGCTATTCCCTATTTAGAAAAAGCTGTAAGGTCAATTTCTCCGGCATACAGGGAAGGGTCATACAAAGAAAGAAATGCTCCTAAAGAATGTCTTTTTGCTATTGGCAGGGCATATCATATTAATGATCAACTTGATCTTTCTCATGAATATTATGAAAAATATCGAACTGTAATGCAAGTGAGAGATGTTGCTGAAATTGAGTATATAAATAAACAAATAAGGTCAATTGACCTTGCTAAAAGCATGATTCAGGACACAGTTGATATTAGTTTTAACTCTGTTGAAGCAAGCGATTTTAATTACAAGTCCAGATATAATTCCGTATATTCTGAGGAAGACTCGCTGCTTCTATATATGTCTAATCGACCATTTTACGATGCAATCTTAATGACAAGAATTAAAAATGGAAATTGGACAGAGCCGGTAATCATAAACGGACAGATTCAATTAGAAGGAAATCTAAAGCTATGTTCTGTATCTTTTGACGGAAAAGAATTGTTCATCAGCAAAAAAGAAAATTATAATTCTGATTTATATTTCTCCGGATTTAAGAATGGGAAATGGGAAAAAGCTAATCCTCTTTCAGATAATATTAACACTTTTTACAATGAGACACATGCTGTAATTTCTAAAGACCAAAATACATTGTACTTCACAAGTGACCGACCTGGCGGCTATGGCGCTATGGATATTTATTATTGCACTCGTAATATTGACAACGAATGGGGTGAACCCATAAATATTGGCAAGCCTATAAATGCTGTCTATTCAGAAGAGACACCCTTTATAACCGAAAATGGGAAAACTTTATACTTCAGCTCAATGAGTCATGCTTCCATGGGAGGATTCGATATATTTTATGTTAATAAATTACCCGACGGTAACTGGTCTTATCCAGCAAATCTTGGGTTTCCCATCAGTAGCAGTGATGATGACTTGCACTATGTACCTTTAAACAACGGACAGCAAGCTTTGTATTCCGGTCAATCATATATATTTAGAGGAAACGATATAGGGATGATTAGTCCTGCAGATATGGAACCGGAAAAGATGATTGCTCTAAAAGGGAAAATTATACCAGATGATTTAGGATTTCTGGATGAAACTACAAATATTAAATTGATAGACACTGAATCACAAGAAGTTATTGCAAATTCAAAACCTGATGGAATAACAGGTGAGTATAATTTTGATGTCTCTGCAGGAGATTATGAAATCATTGTAGAATCGGCCGGATACGATACTCTCAAAGAAAACATAAGTATTCTGAAGCAACACAGAACCGAAGAAATTAATGTTGAAAGTACTCTTATTCCAGATGATGTTTCGAGTGGAAAATATATAATCTCTAAAAATATTCTTTTCGATTTCGATAATTCTGATTTAAATGAACAATCAAAGTTTGAGCTAGAGAAACTTTATCAGCTAATGGCAAGTAATCCTGAAATAATGCTTGAGCTTACAGGGCACGCAGACTCAAAAGGATCAGCCGAATATAACCTCCGTCTTTCTCATAAGCGAACACAATCAATTGTTAATTATCTTGCATCCAAAGGTATAAGTAAAGAAAAATTCATTTCCAAAGCTGTTGGAGAGGAAATGAATATTGCTGTTAATGAAAACGCTGATGGTACTGATAATCCAGAAGGAAGAATGTTTAACAGACAGGTTGAATTGAATCTTGTAAACCAAGGTGATGAAGAAATCTGGCTTGAGGAATATATGGTACCTGAGCATCTTAAGGCCGAAGCAGCAAAAAATTACTATGTCATTCTAACTGATGACTCAGAACAGATTTCACTAATGGATCATAGTAGTTTGGAAAGTAACGTTAAGCTCTATGAAACAGGTCGAAAACATATTTACACTGCTGGGATTTTCCAGAATAAAAGAGCTGCAACTGAATATCTTAATCAAATAATAGACGGTGATTATTCTGCTGGAAGAATTGTCAACGAAACTGAATTCCAGTACCTTCTTCAGCCATCTGTCCCCGACCTGGAAAAAGTAAAGGGCCCATTTACTATTCAATTAATGTCGCTTAGAAAACCTATAGAGCTGGATAAACTTCCCGACCCGAACTTAATTAGGCAAATTCAATGTAAGGATAATTTTTACAGATATATTTCAGGCGTTTTTGATCAATATCCAAAGGCTCAGGACAGCCTTGTTCATTTCGTATTAAAAGGGTTCACCGATGCCATAATTATACCCTTATCACGTTATGACGAAACACTTGATGAAGGAGAAATCATAATTGATAATTATAAATTTTATTATACTATACAATTTAGTGCAACTCGCAAACCTGCTAATGAAAATTACTTCAAGAATATTGAAAATATTGTAAGTTTTAAAGGAAATGATGGATTCTACAGGTATTCTACAGGGATATTCATAAATAAACCTGAAGCTGAAAAAATGCTGATGGAAATCAAAAAATTAGGATATAATGATGCATTTATAAAAAAGGTTAGTCAGCCTGATTGATATATTCAACGGATAAGGATTCATACGCTTATTCAATAAATTTTAAATTAAATTACCCCGAGGCAGAGCCAT
>JAGLSB010000650.1 GCA_023135955.1 Bacteroidales bacterium
CTGTGATTAAAGTCGAATCTTATGATCTTATTCTGACTGGGATAGAATCGAGCGACTACAACGGATCTTCTGTAGGTGGAATGTTAGCAGAGATTTTCAATATTCCTTCAATATCCGGCGTCTCATCAATCGATATTCAGGCAGATGAAATAATTTGTGACAGAGAAATTGAGGGTGGTAAGGAAAAAGTATCTGTAACCGGACCAGTTGTGGCAATTGTTCAAAAAGGAATTGCTAAAGAACCCCGAATTCCTTCAATGCGAGGTATAATGCAAGCTCGTACAAAACTTCTGAATGTAATTGATGGGATGGACTTTTCTGCCGATACTGGTTTTGTAGGATATAAGCTTCCCGAATTAAAAGGAGCATGCAAAATGATCAAAGAGGAAAATGTAGCCGAACTCTTTGACTTGCTTCACAATGAAGCTAAAATTATTTAATAATAACCCGACAAATATTTTAATATGTCAGTACTAGTATATATAGAAGACCGCAAAGGAACTCTACCCAAACAAAGTCTCGAAATTGCATCATATTCTGCTCATTTAGCTAAAATGCAAGGCACAGATGTTGCCGCACTAGTGATGGGTAAAGTTGAAAATGATGAGTTAAACAAATTATCTAAATTTGGAATTACCAGTATTCTGAAATCAGATGACGATAGAATTTATTCTTCCAATCCTCAGCTACTTTCAGTTGTCATTTCTCAGGCAATAGATAAAACAAATGCTAAAACGATAGTCTTTGCTCATAATGGAACAGGAAAAGCCGTTGCTCCAAGACTCTCTGCAAAACTAAAAGCAGGTCTTGCTACTGCTGTGGTTGGACTACCAGATTCTATGAATCCATTTAGTGTTTATAAAAAAGTATTTACGGGAAAGGCATTTGCCAGCCTTGAGATTTATACTGAAATTAAAATTCTAACTCTCTCACCAAATACACACGAAATTGTTGAAATAAATACCAATTTAAATATTGAGAAATTTAATCCTGAGATTCCGGAAAATTTACAGAATATTAAAGTGTTGGAAACTTCCGCAGCCGGTGAAGAACTTCTTTTATCGGAAGCTGATATTGTTGTTTCTGGAGGTCGGGGAATGAAAGGCCCCGAAAATTGGTCATTGATTGAAGATCTGGCTAATGAGATGGGTGCAGCAACAGCTTGCTCAAGACCAGTTTCTGACGAAGGTTGGAGAGATCATTCCGAACATGTTGGTCAGACAGGCAAAGTAATTGCCCCAAATCTATATATAGCAGCCGGAATTTCAGGTGCAATTCAGCATATTGGAGGAGTAAACTCTTCTAAATGTATTGTAGCAATTAATAAGGATGAGGATGCGCCCATATTCGAGACAGCAGATTATGGAATTGTGGGTGATGTTATGAAAGTATTTCCGGAATTATTAAAAGCATATAAGGAGTTTAAATCAAGCTAAGTGATAATACAATTAGATAATCAGCTCCGGAGGAGCTATTAAAATATTGCAATCAAATTGCTACAAAGATTTTGCTCCTCTGGAGCAAATAAAAGAATTGTAAACAAATGAAATTTTTGTATCAAAAAAAAGAATTGAGAATAGAGATATTATAAACATCCAAATATGCTAACACAAATCATCTTTATCGCAATTCTCATCATAAGCTTGGGTATTCTGACCTATTCATTATTGAGAATAGCCTCCTTTTTCAAGCTTACCCAGTCTGCATTTCCTATCAAAGATTTTGGAAAAAGGATTAATATTAGTCTTCAGGTCGCTTTCGGACAAAGTAAAATTTTCAGGTTACCCCTTATAGGTCTGGTTCATGCACTGGTTTTTTGGGGATTCCTGGTTATTTCACTTGGCAGTTTGGAAATGATCGTGGATGGAGTTTCAGGTTCTGAAAGAAGCTTCTCAAACTTAGGTTGGATATATAATTTTGTAATCTTAACAGGTGATATTTTTGCATATGTTGTTTCTGCAGGTATTATCATTTTTCTGATCCGTCGATTATTTATGAGTATAGCCCGATTTAAGGGAATAGAATTAAAACCCAAATCGAAAAAAGATGCAAATTTTGCACTTGCACTCATCCTTTTACTTATGATTAGCCTTGCTGGTATGAATGTTTTTTATCTGCATGTTCATTCTGAGAATCCTGAAGGCATATATCCGATTAGCCAGTTTCTGGTACCTCTGGTTCATAATTTTTCTGAACAGAACTTGCAAATATTGTACTCTGTGTCGTGGTGGTCCCATATTCTCCTTATTTTCTTTTTCGCTAATTACCTTCCATATTCAAAACATTTCCATGTATTTGCATCCATTCCCAATGTCTTTCTGAGTTCTTTGGAACCCTTGGGGAAAATACCAAATATGCAAAGTATTACATCAGAAGTAAAAATAATGATGAATCCGGAAACTGCTTTTTCTTCACCTGAAGATGGAACAGCTCTGATAACCAGATTCGGAGTTAAAGATATTGAAGATGTGACATGGAAAAATTACCTTGATTCTCTTACTTGTACTCAATGTGGTCGATGCACTGCAGTTTGCCCGGCAAATATTACAGGTAAAAAGTTATCTCCTCGAAAGGTATTTATTGATATACGTCAGAGAATGAATGACAAAGGCCCGGGATTAATTAAACAAGGGAAAGATTTCAGCGATAACAAATCTCTTATCAAAGAATATATTAACACAGAAGAATTGTGGGCATGTACTACCTGCAACGCATGCGCAATGGAATGTCCGCTGAATATCAGTCACCCGAATCTCATAATAGATATGCGGCGCTACCTTGTTATGGAAGAAGCTGCAGCACCTGCCGGACTTAATATGATGTTTACAAATATTGAAAATAATGGTGCACCATGGCAGTATTCGCCTGAAGATCGCCTTAACTGGATAGAAGAATAATAGATTTATGAAGACAAAAATAAATGTACCCGTAATGGCCGAGCTTGCCGGAAAAGGTGAAAATCCTGAATACCTTTTCTGGGTCGGTTGCGCCGGAGCATATGACGATCGATATAAAAAAGTTACACGGGCTTTTACTAAAATACTGAATTATCTGGGGACAAGCTATGCGGTGCTTGGAAAAGAAGAATCCTGTTCCGGCGACCCTGCCAAACGTGCAGGAAACGAAATGCTTTTCCAAATGCAGGCATTACAAAATATCGAAATTTTAAATGGATACGGAATAAAAAAGATTCTTACAATTTGTCCTCATTGCTATAATATCTTTAAAAATGAATATCCTGATCTGGGTGGTAATTTTGAGTTAATTAATTATACTGAATTTCTAAAAGACCAGGCAGACTTGGGGAAACTCAAAACCGACTCCTCAGTCTTCGGCAATACTTCAATTACATATCATGACCCGTGCTATCTTGGAAGGGGGAATAATATTTACGATTCTCCACGCTTATTAATCAAATCAATTGCAAATGCACCTGTGGAAATGGCCAGGAATAAAAGTCATTCATTTTGTTGTGGTGCCGGTGGTGCCCAGATGTTTAAGGAGGCTGAAGAAGGGAATAAAGAAGTTTTTATTGAACGAACGGAAGAAGCTCTTGAAACCAAAGCTGAAATTATTGCCACGGCTTGTCCTTTTTGTATGACTATGATTAGCGACGGACTAAAATACAAAAACAAAGAAGACTCAGTTAAAAACCTTGACATTGCTGAGTTAATTGCACAATCTCTTAATCTATAATCCAATTTCGAAATTTACATTCCATGAATACTCAAACTCCTTATAAACTTAAAAATCATATCAGAATCGTTTCTGCGGCTTCATTATTCGACGGCCACGATGCCTCCATTAATGTTATGAGAAGAATTCTTCAATCGAGTGGTGCTGAGGTTATCCACCTTGGACATAACCGTTCGGTAGAGGAAATTGTAAACTGTGCAATTCATGAAGATGCACAGTCGATAGCAATAACTTCATACCAGGGTGGCCATATTGAATATTTTAAATATATGTTCGATATGCTGAAGGAAAAGGGATTCGGACATGTGAAAATATTCGGTGGCGGCGGCGGTGTTATTCTTCCCGATGAAATAAAAGAACTTCAGGATTATGGAATTACACGGATCTATTCACCCGATGATGGCCGGAGAATGGGTTTGCAGGGAATGATAAATGAGGTGATGGAATTATCCGATTTCCCGACAGGAAAAGACATCAAAATAGATCCTGAAAAAATTAAATCACGCGATGTAATATCAATATCCAGACTTATTTCTGCAGCAGAAAATTATCCTTCGGAAGTTAAAAACGATCTGGAGAAATTAGTTAAGAGCTGTAAAAATAAAAACACACCAGTAATTGGCATAACAGGAACTGGTGGCTCTGGTAAATCTTCAATAATCGATGAAATTATTCGGAGATTCCTTAATCATTTTAAAGACAAAACTCTGGCTGTTATCTCAGTCGACCCATCAAAAAGAAGGACTGGTGGGGCTTTACTTGGTGATAGAATAAGAATGAACTCTATCAATGATCCACGAATTTATATGAGATCACTGGCAACAAGACAATCGAACTTTTCCCTATCCAAACATATTAATGAAGTACTTTGTATAAGCAAATCGGCCGGATTCGATTTAATTATACTTGAATCATCAGGAATAGGTCAATCCTCCAGTGAAATTGTCGATTACTCCGACCTCACTCTATACGTAATGACTCCTGAATTTGGTGCGGCGACACAACTCGAGAAAATTGATATGCTAGACTTTTCGGATATTGTGGCCGTAAATAAATTTGACAAACAAGGAGCCGAGGATGCTTTAAAAGCGGTTCGTAAGCAATATCAGAGAAATCATAATGCTTTCGACAAATCACCCGATGAAATGCCGGTATTTGGAACAATCGCTTCCAGATATCACGATACAGGACTCGATAATCTATACAATGCAATAATAGATCTTTTGCATGAGAAAACAGAATTTACAAAACCGCCTAAACTCGCTTCAATAAGAGAACAAAATGGTATTGCTTATATAATTCCACCTAAGAGAGTAAGATACCTTTCAGAAATTAGTGAAACAGTTAGAAATTATAATGAAAATTCTGAAAGATACTCCGAAATAGCTGATCGATTATACGGACTTCAGAAAAGTATTGACAGTATAAAGGCTGAGAATCTAGAAAACTCTTCGGAGCTGATAAAGGAGCTTCAATCTATATACAAGAAACTGGAGAAAAGTATTCCCAGCGAATATATGGAGATAATTAGAAGCTGGGGAAGGGTAGTGAAAAAATACTCCAAAGATGTTTATAGCTATACAGTAAGAGGGAAAGAAATAAAAGTACAAACATTTGTTACCAGCCTTTCACAACAAAAAATACCGAAAATATCTCTTCCAAAGTTCAGATCATGGGGAGATATATTGAAGTGGAATATGAAAGAAAATGTGCCCGGTGAATATCCCTACGCGGCCGGAGTATTCCCCTTCAAAATGGAAGCTGAAAGTCCAACCCGTATGTTTGCCGGTGAAGGTGGACCCGAGAGAACAAACAAAAGGTTCCATTATGTTTCTAAAGGAATGCCAGCACGCCGACTCTCTACGGCCTTCGATTCTGTAACTTTGTATGGTGCAAATCCTGCAATAAGACCTGATATATACGGAAAAGTAGGTAATTCCGGGGTTTCTGTTGCTTGCCTCGATGATTGTAAAAAACTATACTCAGGTTTCGATCTGGTTCATCCGAAAACTTCCGTTTCGATGACAATAAACGGACCTGCTGCAATTCTTGTTGCCTATTATATGAATACTGCCATCGATCAGCAATGTGAGGTTTATATAAAGAAGAACGGACTGGAAAAGGAAATTCAAAAGAAAATAGACAATATTTTTTCTGAAAGAGGTGTCAAAAAACCAGCTTACCAGGGTAAACTTCCGGATGGAAATAACGGACTTGGATTAATGTTACTTGGAGTTTGTGGAGCGAAAGTCTTACCTAAAGAAGTCTATAGCAGAATAAAAAAAGAAACTATCTCAAAAATACGAGGAACGGTACAAGCAGATATTCTTAAGGAAGATCAGGCTCAAAATACATGCATTTTCTCTACCGATTTTGCTTTAAGGCTAATGGGAGATATTCAGGAATACTTTACTGAAAATAAGGTAAGGAACTTTTATTCCGTATCTATATCCGGATATCATATTGCTGAAGCCGGTGCAAACCCAATAACACAATTGGCATTTACCCTTGCCAATGGATTTACCTATGTAGAATATTATCTTTCAAGGGGAATGGCAATTGATACTTTTGCACCTTCTCTTTCATTCTTTTTTTCCAATGGGATGGATCCTGAATATACAGTTATTGGAAGAGTTGCAAGGCGGATTTGGTCAATTGCAATGAAAAATCTTTATAAAGCAAACGAACAATCCCAGAAGCTTAAATATCATATTCAGACCTCGGGAAGATCTCTCCACGCCCAGGAAATACAGTTTAATGACATAAGAACTACTTTGCAGGCATTGTGTGCAGTATATGATAATTGTAACAGTCTTCATACCAATGCCTATGATGAAGCAATAACAACACCTACAGAAGAGTCGGTACGAAGAGCCATGGCAATTCAGTTGATTATCAACAGAGAATGGGGACTTTCCAACAACGAAAATACCTTGCAGGGAAGTTTTGTGCTGGATGAGTTGACAGACCTTGTCGAAGAAGCTGTGTTAAAGGAATTTGACCAAATTACAGAAAGAGGCGGGGTCTTGGGAGCAATGGAAACCGGCTACCAGAGAGGTAAGATTCAGGAAGAGTCAATGTATTATGAGCATTTAAAGCATTCTGGTGAGTTTCCAATAATAGGAGTAAATACTTTTAAAAGTGAGCACACTGATGGCCTTGCAAGTGGTGACTTTATTGAGCTTGCCCGTTCAACAGATGAGCAGAAAGACCAACAATTAGAACGATTAAATAGTTTTCAGGAAAAGAATAAAGATAATTTTGAACAAGCACTAGAGAAGCTTCAAAAGACTGCACTGGAAGGCGGGAATATGTTTGCAGAACTTATGGAGACTGTTAAATATTGTTCCCTTGGAAGTATTACCCAGGCATTGTATAATGTGGGTGGTAAATATAGAAGAAACATGTAATTTATATAAAATTACATGTTTCTTCTATATTTA
>JAGLSB010000651.1 GCA_023135955.1 Bacteroidales bacterium
GGAGCGAATCATGCTGAAGGAAACGTAGCTGTTTTCAGTTCAGTGGAGTTGGTGGATTGGATGCTTGGATTTTCAAGGGCTAAGTAGAGATATTTTGTTTCTGAACTGCCAGGTTGAATGGAAGAGGACTATCTCAACCACTCTATCTTGGCATTAATTGTACTGGTTATGATAACAGTTTCATGTGGATAAAAATATGATGTTTCAATTAAAAAGAAATAAAATGAATTATCAGCAATACATTAAAGTAACTTTACTGTTTCTAGGCCTTATTTCCAGTTTTGCCTCTGGACAAAAAACACTCCAGTACGACATGGAGAAGATTAAAGATGTCTCTTTATTAGAACTAAAAGTGTTACAAGATTGGCATTCAGCGGCAACCATCCCGCGCACGCAACAAAAGATTGTAGAGATTACTATCTGCAATTTTGAAAACGGGAGAAAAGGAAATGACTTCCTACTCATCAAGTAACTATATAACCGCACAAACAAAATAAATACTTTGTGCAAACCTCAAATTTAAATTAATCATGAAAGAGCTTACTTTTTTAGTCGCCTTATTAATAAGCGGAATTTTCAGTCTTAACAAGGCTACTGCCCAGTCGGCATTTCAACCCTACAATGCCCAGGGAGATAACTTAATTCATGTAACTACTGCTGACTTCGATGGAGTTGGTGCAAAAGATTACGTAGTAGCCTTAACCGTCAGCGGGAAAGCTATAGCATTCCAACGCCCCGATCAGATTAGTATCCCTGCGGCAGACAACCGCCTGTGGGAATATACAGAACTCCCAACTATGGCATATCGCATCATTGCCGACGATGTACTTGGCAGCAGTACCGGCGACGAAGTGATATTACCCGGTACCGATGGTCATCTCAGAATATTATCGTCAACAGGTAGTCTGCTGATGGATTTATCTGTAAGCACCGGAGCTTTATATACTGCAGCTATTGGCAAGGATTATACCGGAAAAACAATTATTGCCACTTCCGGTGTCGACGGGCTTATTCATTTTCTGGATACCACAGGTGTGCTAATTACAACCGTAAGACCCAAAACCAGTCATGCTAACAATATTTCAGGGGTAATACGTCACCTCGTGACAGGAGATTTCGATGGCAATGGTTCAGACGAAATAGTGTCGTTTATTAACAGAAAGAGCTTTACCGGAAATTGTTTTTTTGATATAACCGATTTATCTACATTTCAGCGACCTGCATATTATTATGGAGAAACTTCAGAAAACAGCGATAATGTAATCAATCTTGGTTTTACCGACAAACAACTGCCACATGCTTTCGATATGGATGGTGATGGTGATGAAGAAGTTGCAGGACATTGGGGAGTATTTCATCCCGAAACCGGCCCCGGCACTCAGGTGTTTTCGACCATGCTTACCGATAACGAAAAAATCACCCTCGGCAACTACAATGACTATGCAAAAAACTATCTGATCCAAAATCACGGATTTCCATCAAATACCAAGGAAAAAATGACCAACACAGGAAAATACCTCATGCAGCACGGCGTACCCGGTGATTTTGATAATGATGGCAATGCTGAATTATTTACTGTTTACGGTGATGATTTATTCCTCTCAGACTACACTCCTTCTACTAAAACTCTTTCAATTTCTGCTTATACCTGGGCACATACCGACTATCATTTTTCCGATGTTGCACGTTTGGAAAGCCGCAGTGGAGGTGCCGATAAAATAGTACTGTCAGGCCCCATAAACGGCGACGACCATTTTTATGTGGTAGATATCACCAATACAAACTGGAGAACCGATGCACGTATTATAGATGGCTTAGGTAACTTTGGCGAAATAAACCAGAATTTAGACCAATTAACAAGCGATCTTGATGGATTTTCCGGAACTGAAGCAACGGTAGGTGACGAACCGATATGGTTTATAAATTATTTTGCAAGTTTCCTGGGCTGGGAAATGACCCCTGCGAATTGTGCAACTCACGCACAGAGTGTATATGATGCACAGCAGGAATGGTACGACAAGATAGGCGGACAGACGGGTTACCAGCCTTCACGTATTCGTTTAGCGGCAGAAATTGCTTCCTATGTTTATGGTGTGAGCAACGATGGTGACGACCCGGATGTTACAGCAGAAGGGATGGTTGAATTTTGCAGGGCTTTAGCACAAAAAGGAGCTTATTTTGATCTGAAGATAGGACATGGTTCCCACCAGCATATGACACCCGAAAACTTAGCCGATTGTTACGAAGCATCTGTGGTGAATGGTGAATGCTACATGATGGCACGTACCAGAGAACTGTCACACTATACTTATTTCGATGTATATAAACCTCATCTTGATTCATTACTTGCCCGTGCCGCAGCAATAGGAGCAGAACCACCTAAAGTAATGCTTTGTGCCAAAGGAGCCATGTTTTCAACATGGACACAACAACAAACCGATGATTTTTTCCCGAAATACAAAGATATTTTAGTCCCGGGAGTAGAAAATTCAAATGTGAATGTACAGGACTGGAGTATAGCCGAACGTGTGGGCTTGTGGATGAACGACGATGTAAAAAACTGGGGATGCAATGTAATAGGCGATAACCTGACAGCTAACCGTGTAGCTGAATGGGGCGGAATGAGAAATGCTCATATACTTCTGAGGCAGATGCTTAATGCATACTCATTGGGAGCCACCGTTTTCCGTGTTACTTCAGTCACAAGTAAAGAAAACCCCATGTATGAACGTGGCGATGTAACGGACCCGAATCTGGATTGGACACAAGCATATAAAAAGGGATTTATAAACTTCCTGAAAATAGCAGAAAAGGGGCTTTACCCTAATTCGCCCGCAACAGAACAAATAAAAGGCATTTCGCCTGTATCTGTGGCTATATATAATCGCAGCGACAGGCTTTTGGAACAATCATACAAACACGATCATCACTTATATCAGCCGACCACTCAGGATTATGTATTAAATCAGTTTGCCTGCTGGGATGCTTATACCGACGTTCCCGATACAGATCTTTCTACTTATGCATGGGGTGCTAAACGCCGTTGGGATAATCTCTTCCCCTCATCTCCCGGTGGTTTTGTTACCATTGTACCTAATAGGCAAGCAAGCTTACTTGAAGCTAATACATGGTGCAACAAGGCATATCAAACCAACGGCGATACCTGGGACAGTTATTCCCTAAGCGGAGCAAAAGATGAAATATCCGGTGAAATACTGGCGCAACGTAATAATCTGTTTTTTCATGTCGATGGAGAATGTGTATGGCAGGTGACACAACAAAAAGACGATCCCTTAACGTATTTCTTGCTGTTGATGGGAAATAATGTGTTAACCCCGGTTGAGAGAAGTGTAAAACTCAAGACAGGAATACCCATTAACGGAATTGCTCAGGTGTACGACCAGTTAAGTTCTTCGTCTGAAGCTATTGGAGCTCTATCATCAACAACTGACGAATTGAGTATTACTGTTCCGGCGGGTACAATACGTATACTTTGCATCAAATTAAGTGAGCTGCCTGATACTGACATCGGTATTAGTGATGTTGAGAACGATGTGTTTAAATTGTATCCAAACCCAGCTCAGTATATGATAAATATTGAATTAGAAAATAGCGTAAATACAGATATCCCAATAATTATCTACAATAGTATGGGAAAGAAATTCAAACATTATACGCTTCAAAATAAGAAGGTAAGTATAGATGTAAGTAGCTGGCCAACAGGCATGTACTTTGTTAAGGTTTTTGGGGTGCATGCAACAGAAAAAATAATCGTGAAGTAACAAAGAATATGAAACGACCATGAATTGAACGAAGTGAAATAGTGAAAAACCCTGATAAAGAGATCAACTTTGAAAGCTAAAATTTAGGCGATTCAAAACTGAGATAAATTGGATATAAACAGTATAAAAATTAATATGCAAAAGATACTTATCGTACACATCGGCTTGTTGCTTACCCTTTTAGGATTTCAACCGACGAGTGGGCAAAAAGTGGAACAACAAAAGCAGCCAGACATTATCTGGTTAATGGCTGAAGAGCTATACGATCATACAACGGATTCATATGAATGGGTGAATGAAATAAATAATCCGGAATATGCAGAAGTAGCCGGTAAATTGCGAAAACAACTAAAAGAACGGGTAGAGTTAACCCGATAAATTTGAAACAACGAATTGCAACCTAAGTAAAATTAAAATAATTTATTATGAAACAAATTGGATTCTTTCTCGCATTAATATTTTTTATAATTCAATCGTCAATGGCTCAAAACGATTGGGAGAATGAACAGCTTATTGGAATCAATAAAGAACCCGTGCATGCTACTTTCTTCCCGCTAAGTTCAGTAGAGGAGGCTTTTGACGATGGAATGAAATCGCAATGGGTGCAACTTTTGAACGGAACCTGGAAATTCAATTGGGTACCTAATGTTGAGGACCGCCCAATGGATTTCTATAAAACTGACTTCGATGTTTCGTCGTGGGATAAAATTCCTGTGCCGGGAAACTGGCAGATGCATGGATACGGTACTCCAATCTATACAAACATCAATTACCCTTTCGATAAAAATCCACCAAAAATTGCTGGAATAAATGGCAATCCGGTTGGATCATATATTCGAACTTTTACCTATCCGGAGAATTGGGATGGACGTGAAATTTTCATCCATTTTGATGGAGTATCTTCAGCATTTTATATATGGGTGAATGGTAAAAAGGTAGGTTATAGCCAGGGAAGTCGTACACCTGCTGAATTTAACATGACAAAATACCTAAAAGACGGCGAAAACAAAATAGCAGTGCAGGTTTTCCGCTGGTGCGATGGCAGCTACCTCGAAGATCAGGATGGTTGGCGTTTAAGTGGTATCTTCCGCGATGTATATTTGTACTCCACACCAAAAACACAAATACAGGATTTCTTTGTTACCACCGATTTGGATGAAAACTACAAGGATGCAAATATTTCAGCAAAAATCAGCTTAAAAAGCTACGATAATAAGCCATTTAAAAATGGTTCTGTAGAACTCAAACTGTTGAATATGGACGGTCTTGAGATAAAGGTAGATGGAGAATTAACACATAATATCTCAAGCTTAAAATCGGGCCAAAATACGGAGCTGACCATTAGCGGAAAAGTAACCAGCCCGTTAAAATGGACACATGAAACACCAAACCTGTATAAAGTTGCTGTTTTACTAAAGGATAATAAAGGAAAAACTACGGAGGTGGTAGCCTGTAATACCGGTTTTCGTGAGATAGAAATTAAAAACCGCGAAGTATTGTTGAATGGCAAATCCATATTGTTTAAAGGAGTAAATAAGGTTGAACATCATCCGGAATTGGGTAAGTATGTTACCAGGGAGTGGCTGGAAAAGGAAGTGTTGATTATGAAACAACACAACATCAACTCCATTCGTACAGCACATTATCCGCACGATCCGTATTTGTATGAATTGTGCGACCGGTATGGATTACTGGTTATTGATGAAGCCAATGTTGAGTCACACGGGATGCGATACGGACCTGAATCGTTGGCAAAAAATCCAGCATGGAAGAAAGCGCATGTGCAACGTTGCCTCTCAATGATTCAAAGAGATAAGAACCACCCAAGTGTGATTATGTGGTCGCACGGGAACGAAGCAGGTAACGGTGTAAATATAGTTGCAATGGACGATGAAGCCCACAGCCTGGATGCTACGAGACCAACACATTACCATTTTAGTGATAATCCAAAAAGTAGCGACATTTTAGGTGGTGGAGTTCACAAAGGGGGTAAACGACACGCTGCAGGACGTTATCATTCAGTCGATGACCTTGAATATGTGGCTAATTCGGGAGAGCCAAGACCATTTTTGTTAAATGAGTATGCCCATGCCATGGGGAATGCCATGGGGAACCTGAAAGAATATGTAGATGTTTTTGAAAAATATCCCCATATGATTGGTGGACATATCTGGGACTGGTGCGACCAGGGTATCCTTCAAAAAACCAAAGATGGTGAAGAATGGTATGCCTATGGCGGAGATTTTGGTGATACACCCAACGATAAAAACTTTTGCCTAAACGGAATTGTGCTACCCAATCTTGGGGTAACTCCTAAAACCATTGAAGTAAAACGTGTTTTTCAAAACATTGGTTTTGAACTGAATAATACTTTTGAATCGCTTACCATTATCAACAAAAATCAATATATCTCACTTGATGGAGTTAATTTTTATTGGGAAATTCTGGAGAATGGGGAAAGTATAAAAACAGGCAGTTTTAAAGCCGAAATAGCACCGGATTCGAGCGAAAAGCATAAGTTGCCAATAAAAAATATAAGGTTTAAGGAAGGAAAAGAGTATTTACTAAATCTGTCGGCGAAACTAAACCAAAAATGCAGTTGGGCCGATGAAGGTTTTGAAGTTGCTTACGACCAGTTTATGTTGAAGGAGTGGGAGTTTAATACTCCAATAAAGGTAGATGAAAGGGAAATGACAACTAAGCAAAACGATGAAATTGTTGAGATTGCCGGAGAAAACTTCAGTTTTGTATTTAATAAAAAATCAGGAACTGTTTCAGAATATAAACTGAAAGGCGTAAACCTTTTAAAACATGGACCGGCACCAAATGTATGGCGTGCGCCAACCGATAACGATGGATCTTATTTTCCAGAGGCTGAAAACAAACGCCAGTGTGAACTTTGGCTAAATGCCGGGTTAAAAAACATTAACACAAGCCTTAAAAACTTTGAGTTAAAGGAAACAGAAAGCAGTAAAATAATATTTGTCGCAGCTTATGAATTACGCGATGTCAAAAAAGCATCGGGATTCGACTGGGAGGTGGAATATATTGTTTTTGCCGACGGAAAAATTAGAATGAACACTAAAATTGAGCCTGTTGGCAAACTCCCTCATTTACCTCGTTTGGGCTATCAGCTGGTTTTCGATGATGAGTACAAAAACTTTGAATGGTATGGCCGGGGGCCTCACGAAAATTACAATGACAGAAACCAAAGTGCATTAATTGGTAACTATTCGGGCACTGTTGATGAGCAGTTTACTTATTATGTTGTTCCTCAGGAAAACGGTAATAAAACAGATGTACGCTGGGCAAAACTTACAAATGCCAATGGAATTGGAATTATAGTATCAGGTGATGTGCCGCTGGAAACTTCAGTGCATCATTACAGTACCGAAGCACTTACCAATGCTGTTCATACCTTCGAGTTGAAAAAAGAAGAACTTACCTACTGGAACATTGATTACCGCCAGGGAGGTTTAGGAGGCAACAGTTGCGGTCCGCAACCAATGGAAAAATATTTGTTAAAACCACTTCCGGTTGAGTTTTCATTAACATTCGAACCTATTAAATGATGATTAAAACCTGCTTGAAAACAAAAGTATTATGAAAAATATTGTATTAATAGGTTTACTGCTGATTTTTGCTTCGTGCAAATCAGGAAAAATAAGTTCAAATCAGGAAAAAGAGCAAAAACCACCCAACCTCATTGTAATTATGACGGACGACATGGGCTATGCGGATGTGGGCTTTAATGGCTGCTTAGATATACCCACTCCGGCTATTGATCGAATAGCTAATGAGGGAATAAGGTTTACCCAGGGATATGTTAGCTTTCCGGTATGTGGTCCCAGTAGAGCCGGTTTTTTAACCGGTCGTTATCAGGATAGATTTGGGTTCACAACCAATCCATCCATCGATCCAAATAATCCAATTTCCGGATTACCGGTTGAAGAAGAAACCATGGCACAAGTGCTAAGAAAAGCAGACTATAAAAGTGCTATTGTGGGAAAGTGGCACATGGGGACCAATGCAGTTTTCCATCCTTTGGAAAGGGGATTTGATTATTTCTATGGTTTTCTTTCGGGAGGACATAACTATTATCCTGAAGAATTAACACTGAATTCTTTGTCCGAAGTAAGTTCAAAATGGGGATGGTACAGAACAAAAATAATAGAGAATAGAACACCGGTTGAAACCGATGATTACCTGACAGATGAATTAAGTGATGCAGCTGTCCGGTTCATAAACAGACAGGTTGATGATGATCAGCACTTTATGCTTTACCTGGCTTATAATGCTCCACACACACCTTTGCAGGCAACCGAAAAATACCTCTCTCGCTTTCCTAATATTCCAAATGAGAGAAGAAAAACTTATGCGGCTATGATAAGCGCAGTTGATGATGGTGTTGACCGTGTTCTTAGGGCATTGGACAAGGCTGGTATTGATAACAATACTATTGTTGTATTTTTATCAGATAATGGAGGTGCAAGCAATAACGCTTCTGACAACGGAATTCTGAGAGGTAGAAAGGGAGATCTTTTCGAAGGAGGAATCAGAGTACCCTTTGCAATCAGATGGAAAGGAGTTATCCCAAATGGACAAACTTATAATAATCCAATTTCTTCGCTTGATATAATGGCAACCATAGTTGCTCAAGCCGATGTAAAGGTAAATCCATTAAGGCCCTTGGATGGTGTGAATTTAATTCCATACTTAACAGGCTTGAATGCGGGTGAGCCACATGATTATCTGTTCTGGAGAAAATGGGAACAAAATGCAATGGCCATAAGGCATGGGAATAACAAATTGGTCGCTAACATACAACAGGAACAGAATCCTCCTGAATTGTTCGATTTGTCATTGGACGAAGCAGAAACGAACAATATTAAATCCAAAGAAGAAGATACTTATCAAAGTCTTCTTACAGAATGGCAAAAATGGAACGATCAATTGAAGGACCGTGTTTTTCCAACCTTGGGAGAAGATGAATGGTGGAAATAAAATTGTAAATTGTTGCTTAGGATCCAAGCGCTTTTTGCAGCTTGTTCCCGCAGCAGGAGGTGATGTTTTAAGTAAAACAACTGATTTTTCGCCTTCTGAAGAGCAAAAAACACAATGGATAAGGCATAGCTTAAGTTATACTCCTTCTGCTGGTGAAGAAAACCTGACTTTTAAAAATGTATATGCAGTAAAGCCAATGAACAATCCCGAAGATTTTAATGGTCCTGAAGTTGCTGCTATGCGCATTGCAACAGCAAAGAATACAGTTGCAGGGCAGGAAAAAAATATTAATATTCAATATGAATCGAGCATATAAAAAATTCAGACACAAGAAAATGATTATAAGTGAGTTACATTTAATACCTTAAAACATTAACAATTAGAATCATATGAAACCAAAATTAATCTTTTTAGCACTTTTAATGTTGATTTTTTCAAGCTGTCAAAATCAAGTAAAAGAAAAGGTATCAACAAAGCAACCCAACATCCTCTTCCTTTTGGCTGACGACCTTGGTTACGGTGAACTGGGTTGTTACGGACAAGAAACCATTCAAACTCCGGTTCTCGATGATTTGGCCAAACAAGGAATGCGCTTTACCGATTTTTATGCCGGGAATGCTGTTTGTTCACCATCCAGAGCAGTCTTATTTACTGGAAAATCTTCTTCGTTTAATACAGTACGTGGAAACAGTGGGAATTATAGTAACGACCGTTGGATGCGTGTTGCATTAAAAAAAGATGAAATAACCATGGCTGAAATGTTAAAAGATGCTGGCTACCAAACCGGATTTGTAGGTAAATGGCACCTTGATAATCCCAACGATGTTTCAACATGGGCTTTTAACCGTGGTTTCGATTTTGCCGTGCAGGAACAGTGGGGCAGCCGTTTTGGGGGAACACAATACGACGAACAAATGCATTGGATAAACGGTAAGCAGGACTCGGTTTATTACCATGTAAACGAATGGGAATGCAAAGATGATTTCAGAACCAAGCTCGCCTTCGATTACCTGGATAAAATTGACAAAGAAAAACCATTTTTCCTGTTTATGTCTTACCGTGCTCCACATGGTCACGAACGTAGTATAGGCAACACAGAATTGTATATGGACAAAGGCTGGCCTGCAAAAGAACGTTTACATGCGGCAAAAATAACCTTGCTCGACAAACAAATTGGCCGAATGCTAAAAAAGCTTGAGGAAATGGGCGAGCTGGAAAATACCCTTGTTCTATTCACCAGTGACAATGGTCCGCACCACGAGGGGCACGACCCTGAATTCTTTAACAGCAACGGAGATTTAAAAGGACTTAAACGCGATATGTACGAAGGAGGAATTCGCGTTCCTTTAATTGCCTATTGGAAAGGAAAGATAACTTCCGACGGAACTACAAACCATATGGCTGGATTCCAGGATTTAATGCCAACATTTGCCGAAGTTGCGGGGATTGAACTGCCTGAACAATCAAATGGAATTTCAATTCTACCCGTGCTAAAGGGTGAAAAACAGGTACAACACGAAAATCTGAACTGGGAATTTCAACTGGATGGATGGAGCAGAAAAATGCCCGATGGCGGTTTCAGACAATCAGCCCGTATTGAAAACTGGAAAGGTGTTCGTTATGGAATCAACTCAGAAACTGAACTTTATGATTTGAGCAAGGACATCTCGGAAAGTAATAACATAGCCAATAAGCACCCGGAAATTGTAAAGCAGGTGAACGACCTTTTTGAACAACGTTCAAAAACTCCTGGATTTCCGAGAGGCGGAGTTGTTCAGACTTACAGGGCCAAAGATAGACATGAATCCTTATATTGAAATATCAAAACTAACACAGTATTCTGTTAGTTTACTACCTGGAAAGTTCATTGCTTTTAGAGATCCATCATTTATTAGACCTTTAATGATTGGTTCTATTTTTTTGCTTCTACATATTTCAGTTTCAACAATATCTAATAAGTATAATTGATTGGGAAGTATTTTTGAAAGCTTATCAATACTTTTTCCCTTAATAAAATGTCTTAAAACATCAGAATCTAATCGGTAAATAACACTGCACAAATTTTCGTAATCAGGAATACACAGTTTTTGGCAACAA
>JAGLSB010000652.1 GCA_023135955.1 Bacteroidales bacterium
ATTCGGCATGTTTATCCACTGGAGCATTGATAGTCAATTGGGTACTGTTATAAGTCATTCACTGGTTGGCGCATCTGAAGATTATAGCAATCGTTATTTTAATGAACTTCCCCAAACTTTCGACCCGGTAGATTTTGATCCTTATAAAATTGCTATGAAGGCAAAGTTAGCTGGAATGAAATATATCGTTCTTACTGCCAAACACCATTCGGGTTTTTGTATGTGGGACACTAAAACAATCGATTTTAATATAAGCAACACTCCCTATAAAAAGGATATCCTGTTGGAGTATGTGGAGCCTTCAATTAATTAAATAGATGCTATTAATAACTAACCATAATTAAAATAGAAAAATGAAAACATCAAGAAGAAATTTTTTAGCTTTATCAGGAGCCGG
This sequence comes from Bacteroidales bacterium, assembly GCA_023135955.1. GTDB lineage: Bacteria > Bacteroidota > Bacteroidia > Bacteroidales > JAGLSB01. The sequence goes on from JAGLSB010000652.1 coordinate 398, forward strand.
ATTGTTGGCTTCATCATTCTCAGGAGTTTCTGCTTTTGCGAATAATCTTTCTGCAAGTTCTTCAAAATTCAATTTTGAATTGGGAATTGCATCCTACACATTCAGGAAATTTAGCCTTGAGGAAACTCTCAAAATGACTAAAGATCTTGGTATTTCAAAAATTGCATTTAAATCTTTCCATCTTCCGCTTGATGCCTCTGATGAGTTAATTGCCTCAACTCTAGAGAAATGTGAAAGTGCCGGTTTAGATCTATATGGAGCAGGAGTGGTATACATGGGAACTAAGGAAGAAGTTGATAACGCCTTTGAATATGCTCGAAAAGCAAAGATGAAAATGATAATAGGCGTTCCTGAGCATGAATTTTTACCCTACGTGGAAGAAAAAGTGAAGGAATATGACATTAAACTAGCAATTCATAATCATGGGCCTGGAGATGAAAGATATCCAAGTGTTGAAAGTGCTTATGTGCTTATTAAAGATATGGATCCTCGCATGGGACTTTGTCTCGACATTGGTCATACTCAGCGTATAAATAGAGATCCGGTACAGGACCTGGTTGACTATTACGACAGGATTCATGATATCCATGTTAAAGATGTCACTGCCTCTGAACCTGATGGATCTACTTGTGAGATAGGTCGTGGAGTTGTTGATATACCTGCTTTTCTTAAAGCTGTGGTAAAAAAGAATTATAGTGGAGTTTTAGGTTTTGAATACGAAAAAAATGCTGATGATCCATTGGCCGGTTTGGCTGAATCAGTTGGATATGTTAGAGGTGTATTGGCAATGCTCTAATGGTAAGAGTTGCTAATGTCCCTCTTATTTAGCATTATCTCTTTACTAATTGTTCCATAAAGGGTTCAGGCTATGTTTCATCCCCTTTAATTGTGAGGATGTATTGTTTCAATATAATGAAGCTTGAGTTAACGATGACAACCTTGTTCGTAGCAATCTCCTGCAATTAATGCCGGAATAGAAACACCGGGAAGGCCCACTGAAGATCTTCATGGAGTTAATATTGTTGGGAAACCGGAAAACGGTTCATTTAAATATAAAAAAGAGATATTTATGAAAAACTTTCAATTTGCAAAAAGTACAATTGTTTTATCTGGTTTTGCCCTTTTGTCCACGCAAGCCTTTGCGGGAACGTCAAATGGGAAACCTAATGTATTATGGATTCTTGCTGAAGATGCCTCTTGTCATATCAGTTGTTATGGTGAAAAAGCCATTCAGACACCAAATATTGATGGTTTGGCAAATGAGGGTGTTCGATTTGAGAGTGCATTTACTACCGCTGCCGTTTCATCACCTGTGCGTTCAGCAATGGTAACCGGAATGTACCAGACCACAAGCTGCTCTCATAATCATCGAAGCCAGAATGTTACTGGTAAAGGTAATGGGAATACAGACTATTATGAAAGTTATTATCTAACGGAAGAAATACCTTTAGCCAGCAATCTATTTGAAAAAGCAGGATATTATACCACTAATGAGAATATAAGTGGAGAAACAGGCAAAACAGATTATAATTTTACTGCAAATGAAATATATTCGGGCATTAGCTGGAAAGATTCACCGGAAGGAACCCCTTTCTTTTCTCAAATTCAGCTTAAAGGAGGGAAAAACAGAAAACACACTGCTGATACAGAAAACTTTAAGCTTCCTCCTTATTATTATGAGGACGAAATAATGCGCGAAGACTGGAAGAACTACTTGGGATCGTGGCTTGATACTGATGATGATGTAAGGCAAATAATAGCTGATTTGAAAGCTGCCGGAGTGTATGCTAATACATTGATATTTTTCCTTTCCGATCATGGTATTTCACACTTACGTGGCAAACAATTTCTATATGATGAAGGGACAAAAGTTCCCTTAATTGTGAAACTCCCCAAAAATGCTAAAAATGGTACAATTCGTCATGATTTAGTTAAACATATTGATATTCTTCCTACTTCTTTAGCATATGCAGGTATTGAAATTCCCGTTAACCTTCAGGGTGTGGATTTATTTGCAGAAAATTATTCAGAGCAGGATTTTATATTTACTACTCGTGATCGTTGCGATGAAACTACAGAATTTATACGTTCTGTACGATCAAAGGATTATAAATACATCAGAAATTTCTTAAGCTATCGTCCGCATGCACAAAGAAATCAATACAAAGATGGTAAGAAAATAAGTATTCATACTCGTGAGCTTTTTACCGATGGGAAATTGAATGAATTGCAAGCCAGGTTTTTTCAGCAAACCCGTCCAACAGAAGAACTTTACGACCTTAAAAAGGACCCCTATGAAATTATTAATTTGGCCCTAGATCAAAATTACAAATCTGTTCTTGAAGGATTGAGAGCAGAGTTATACCAATGGATGGCCGAGACCAATGATCCAGGAGTAATTCCTGAGCCATATCTTGAGGAGATTGGAGGGAAATTTAGGAATAAGTATACTGCAATGAAACGAAAAGAATATGCTGATATTCAGGAGCGTGTTATTCGAATTATTGAAGCTGGTGAACAGGGATATTTAAAAGTATTAGTAAAAGCAGTAAAATCATCTGAGCCTTCAGAGAGGTATTGGGCTGCAACATGGCTCGGTGTAAATAAAGCTAAATCTGCTCAGACGAAAGTTGAAGCGCTTACATTAGATAAAGATCCTTCAGTTCGCATTGCAGCAAATCTGGCACTTTTTAAAATAAATTCAGATTATGATCCAATTCCAGCTCTTGCAAAAGAAGTTACACATCGAAATTTAATTGTGGGAATGTATGCGATGAATGCAATAGAGCAAACCGGTATTCGGAATGATGCTGTAAAAGCTATTGCCGAAATTGCCGCCAACAGTAAATATGAGTTCACACAGCGCTTTGGAAAGTATTTAATGAAATAGAGTGTATTTAAGTATCAGAATCTTTTATGTTGAAACAAAATAAATTATTAGAATATGAAACGCATTCCAAAAATTAGTTTGGTCTTCATTTTAATGACTTTCACATTGTGTCATAATTTATTAGCTGTACCTATTAATAAAAAAGATACCTTATCCCTAAATGGAGATTGGCAGATGGGTTTTTCAAGAAATTATACTAAGAATGTACAGGTTCCTGGTATTCATAACGACCCAACTGTGATGAGCGATCATGTATTGTGGTACAAAAAAGAAATTAAGCTGCCAAATGGAAAATGGAAATCAGCCACTCTTGAATTAAAAGGAGCACGTTTTCAACCCGAGGTATATATTAATGGAGAACTTGTTGGCAAGCAGCAAGGAGGTATGGGTCCGCTTTTTTACGAGCTTGATAATAGACATATTAAGCCCGGAAATAAGATAATGCTGGAAATAGCTCTTGCATCTTTAAAAAATGTTCCGGAATCAGATGCTTCTTATATTCCGGTAGCTGACCATTGGCGATCAAATATTTCTTCAAGCTTGTGGGATGATGTGGTTTTGCACCTGCATGGAGAAATAAGTATTAACAGAATCATTCCATTTATCGATTATAAAAATCAAACAGTTGATGTTCAGTTCGATCTTAATTCTCCGGAAGATTATAAAGGAAAGGCTACTTTGGATATCATTGATGTCAATGGTAATGTATTAATTAATGACAATCAACAGGTATCGGGTTCGCATAATGCTATTAACTTTAATATCGATAACAAATTAAAAAGCTGGTCGCCTGATAATCCAAACTTATATTATTTAAAATTAACTGTCTCTGATAGAAAAAATAAAATCCAGGATCAATCAACTATTTCTTTTGGTGTAAAAAGTTTTGAGATTATTAACAAGCAATTTTATTTAAACGGTCAGCCATTTGTTGCCAAAGGGTCAACGGTAGTATGGCCACGTTGGATGCGTACCAAGGAAGGTAGGGAACTGGGATATGATACAGAATGGTTTACTAAAAACATTATACAACGAACAAAAGACCTTGGTGGGAATTACCTTCGTTTTCATTTAGGTTTACCTCCGGAGCGATTTCTGGATCTTTGTGATCGCCATGGATTGGCTGTTCAATACGAATGGAGCTTTTTTCATGGTATGCCGGCATCCAAAGAGAGTCTTATGGAGCAATACAAAAACTGGCTCGATCTGGCGATGCGTCACCCCTCAGTTTGTTTAATTCATCCATATAATGAAACCGAAGGAGAGCAGCTAAAAACAGCCTGGGCTGCCCTTGATGAGCTACTTCTAAATTATCCCCCATTAGTGCTTGAGGAAAGAGACGTTATTCACATTCATAAATACTGGTGGAGCTTATTTGAGAATCTTGGATTATATTACGATGATGCCGATGCATTTCCCAAAGCCATAATGGTTGATGAATTCGGAGGCAATTATCTGGATGAAAATGGTGATTTTGGGGAATACCGTACTGTTAAAGAAACTTTCCTTAGGTTTCTTGGGCGGACACACGACGCTGATGAGCGACTGGCTTTTCAGACAGAAGCTAATGTTAAAGTTGCCGAATATTGGAGGCGAATTGGAGCTGCAGGAATATCACCATTTTGTGCTTTAGGCAGCAGGGAGGACGGAAGTACCTGGTTTTTAGGGTCACTGATTGAGGGAAACCCCAAACCGGTTTGGGATGCCTTAGCAGTAGCTTTTTCACCACAATCGGTAAGTATTGAATTATGGGATAGAAATTTTGTGCCCGGGCAAAAGCTAAATTTGCCAGTATATTTATTTAACGATGAAAGTGACGATGCAGTATTTTCAGTTAAGCTGACAATCGAAAACAAAGAAGCTAATGTGTTTTTTACAAAAGAGTTTAGCTCAGACCTTATGGCTTTAAGTAAAAAAATCGAACATATAAATGTAACAATGCCACCAACAATTGGGGATTATATAATAAAAGCTGAATTAATAAATAAACCAGAAAGTGTTAAATATCCGGTAATTTCAGCATGGAATTTTAGAGTATTTAAGGCTATAGTGCCAGAGAATATTAAAAATATAAAGCTTGCCGTTCCGGAAAACGAATCAGAATTAAAACATTTTTTAAGCAATATGAATATTGCGACTACAAACTTGAGCGACAATTCCGCAGATGCTGTTATTACATCATTAAAATCCTGGAATAACCTCGCTATGGGTGATAGTACTTTATCAGAGAAGCTTCAGAATTCAATTTTACAAGGGAAATCGGTTGTAATGCTTGATGTTGGTGACAGGCAACTCGGACAAGGATATCCTAAAAATGATGGAGACCTGGGCCCATTGCAAGGAGTCTCTCGTGTAAGCAATCCTCAGGTAAATACATATAGTCTTTTTTCTGGCATAGCATTAAAATTTACAGAATCAGCCGAACCGGAAAGTCATATACATCCTGATAAATCCAACTCAGAGCTTTGGAATTACATTCCCGACGAATATACGCGATTATGGAATGGTTATCGTGGAGGACTTATTGTCCCGGCAGCAGATATGGAATTTTCGGGCTTGAGCGAAAAAGCCTTCATCTCTCAATGGATGTCGCGAGGAGCTAATGAAGAAAATATTAAAAGAGGCTCCTGTTACGCTTATGAATTGCAAGGAGTTTTTGAATTTTCAGACAAAGCCAACGATATGGTAGTTCAGAAAAAGCTGAAAGACAAAATTAATTTTTTAGTTCAGGATGCCCCTGCTTTGGCTATTGCTATTAATCCGAATACTCCGATAGAAATAACTGATTTAAACAAAGGATATATTGATGCTCAAAAAGGAATTGCAAACAATTTTATAGCTTTATCCAACTGCGGTAAAAACTTAACAAAAACACCGGTAGCAATGGTAGAATTTGGACAGGGTAAAGGGAAGTTGTTGGTTTCGCAGTTATTAACATCGGGAAGGTTGGGTAAGGACTTTGGGGACGATGGTTTATATGGTGTGAGGTACGACGAACTTGCAGCTCAGTTTGTGTTAAATATGATTTCTTTATCCTTAGAAAAGTAGGAACAACAATTAAATATTTATTATGAATTCTAAAAAATTATTCTTTAGCATTCTATCACTGTATTTTTCAATCCAGTTATTCTCACAATCCACTGAGATAGTATACTTGTCAGGAACCGATGCTGTCAATACTGTTGAATGGGATTTCTTTTGTACCGATGGAAGAAATAGCGGTACATGGACAAAAATAGATGTTCCTTCCAATTGGGAACTTCAAGGTTTTGGTACATATAATTATGGTCACCACTGGAAAAATGATGACATTAAACTGGGTAAGGAACAGGGCCTTTATAAGTATGAGTTTGAAGTTCCTTCTGAATGGAAAGGGAAAACCATAAATATTGTTTTTGATGGATCAATGACTGACACTAAAGTGAAAATTAATGGTGTTTCGGCAGGAGAGATGCATCAGGGAGCTTTTTACAGATTTAAATATGACATTAGTAAATTGTTGAAATATGGTAAAACTAATCTGCTTGAAGTTGATGTAGCCAAACATTCTGAGAATGCTTCGATAAATAGAGCCGAACGGCAAGCTGACTACTGGATTTTTGGCGGGATCTTTCGACCCGTATTTCTGGAAGTATTGCCAAACATAAACATGAACCGTGTTGCAATTGATGCAAAAGCCGATGGTTCGTTTAATAGTTTGATAAGTTTGAATAAATGCAAAACTGATTATTCTCTCAAAATTGATTTATTTGATTTAACGGGAAATAAGATTGGAGAAAGTCTTGAAAGAAAAATAAAAAAAGGCGATTTGCAGTCTATGATATCAGGTAAGTTTGAAGATGTACTTTCATGGAATCCTGAATGGCCTGCATTATATGATATGAGAATATCTCTAATAAAAGGCAGGGATGTTTTGCATGAAGTAACAGAAAGAATCGGATTCCGCACAGTTGAACTTAGGGATCACGATGGTTTTTATATCAATGGCGAAAAAGTGGTATTTAAAGGAGTTAATCGTCATTCTTTCTGGCCCGAAACAGGTCGCTGTTTGAGTGAGGAAAATCATATTACAGATATTCTTTTGATGAAAGAAATGAATATGAACGCTGTTAGAATGTCGCATTATGTTCCTGATAAAAGGTTTTTAGAACTTTGCGATTCAATGGGGCTTTTTGTACTTAATGAGGTAGCTGGCTGGCAGCAAGGATATGATACTATCGTTGGTTCCCAATTAATTAAAGAAGCTGTATTAAAAGATGAAAACCATCCCAGCGTAGTTATTTGGAATCACGGCAATGAAGGAGGTTGGGATTTTGCCAATGAAAAATGGTTTCACTATTATGATATACAGAAACGGCCTGTTCTTTATCCAGAGTTACTTCGTAATGGAGTTGACACTCATCATTATCCGGAGTTTGACTATGGTATAGCAAGGTTTGCTAATGGAAATGACCCCTTTATGGCAACTGAATTGCTTCACGGATTGTATGATGCAGGGCTTGGGGCCGGGCTGGAAGAATATTGGAGAAATTACGAGTCATCACCCTTACATGCAGGTGGGTTTTTATGGGTGTTTACTGATGAAGCTGTTTTGCGAACCGACAAAGAAGAACTGGTTTATGATTCAAATGGCAATGATGCACCCGATGGAATTATGGGCCCCCATCGCGAAAAAGAGGGGAGTTTCTATACAATAAAGGAAATCTGGTCGCCAGTTCAGATTGAACCCGTTACCATAAATAGTCAATGGAAAGGAAAGTTATTCCTTAAAAACAAATATATCTATACTAATTTAAATCAATGTTCCTTTTCATGGAAGGCTGTAACATTACAGCTAAATGAGAATCAGCAGCAACAAACCCTGGCATCCGGAAATATTGAGGGCCCAGATGCAGAACCAGGTGAAATTGCAAGCATAAAAGTAGATTGTGATGATGCGATGAAGAATGCCGATTTGTTTCTATTCACTGCTAATGATCCTAATGGGAACGAACTCTATACCTGGAGCTGGCCTGTAAAACAAGCCATGGAAAAAGCAACAGAATTTGTTGAGCAACTTTCTACAGGCGATTCTGAAGTTAAAATTATAGAAATGGGTTCAAGAATAATTGTATCTGTTGAAGATCTTAAGATTAGCTTCAATACTAAAGATGGGACCATAGAGAATATTACAAATGCTAACGGAAAAGTGTCTTTTTCAGGAGGTCCTGTTCCCGTAGGTATTAATTCAGAGGTAACTAATTCTCATTGGGAAATAGACATGAATGGGAATTTCAAATTAGAAATATTTTATAATAATTATCCTGAAAAACTTTGTTGGATATTCGACCGAAGTGGCATGCTGTATCTTGAAACAAACTCATGGAGTAAACGTTTAAGAGATATTGATTTTATCGGGATTTCTTTTAATTATCCTGAGGAGAAATGTGAATCGATAAAGTGGATGGGACGCGGGCCATATCGGGTATGGAAAAACAGGATTAAAGGAAGTAATTTTGGGGTGTGGGAGAAAGAATATAATAATACTATTACTGGTGAAAGTTTTATTGAACTTATATATCCTGAATTTAAAGGT
>JAGLSB010000653.1 GCA_023135955.1 Bacteroidales bacterium
TTTGTAAGGTTTATACAATATGTTGCTGCAAGATATGGTGCACACAATTTAATTTTTAGTCCCGGGCATTTAGACTGGTTTCCGCCTATACATACCTTAAGTGGCGATGAATTTAATGAGGCATTTGTTGTTTGGTACAAAAAATATGGGGAATTACCTTATGGCCAGCCGGTAACAACTATCATGAACGGAGGAACTCATGAGGTCCTTGGTACAGGCGATGAAGTGCCCTGGTTGACCATGCATACTGTCGGTAATAATCCCAGAAATCATGGATTTTATCCTATGCTGGAAGAACAGTTTGCAATAGGCAAGCCTGCAGCAAATTTGGAACCCTACTATGCGGGTTGGCCAAGAAAAATTGCAGGTGAATTAGCTGAAGCAGGCGATGACAGAGATAATTATTTTGCCCGGACTCAAGCCTGGGGAAGCGTCTTTTCCGGTGGATTAGCAGGCCACATTTACGGCACCGGAGCTTACGATGGTACCACGGTTGGAGAAAATCCCCTTACAGCTATTAATCGTAGATATATCTGGGATGCTTTAAACTACCCTGCTGGAGAACAAGTTGGGTATCTTCGAAAATTTATCGAACCTGAAGGTACAAAGTTCCAGGAACTTAAATTGGCTTCAGATAATTTGTTTCCTCGAAAATCAAAAAACAGTGAAAAGTTTGGACTAGATGGTTGGAGTTTTATGATGCAAACAGCGGATAAGCAATTGTCGATGTTGTATTTTGAGAATGCCTGCGAAATCCCTCTTATAAAAGGTTTTACTCCAAATTCCGATTACACCTTGTCTTGGTTTAATCCGATTACGGGCGAATGGATGGAAAAACAAAATATAAACTCAAATGAAAATGGTGAAATCAAGCTGGAAAAATTTCCTGATAATCAAAGCATTTCTACGCAGGATTGGAGTTTGAAAATAATTAAATAATCTTTTAATATAAGTTCAAATTACATACTTGGTAATACCCTTCAATATTAACGTATTTTTTTTAAATCTTATGAAAACTAACAGAAGAAATTTCATCTCAACAGCAGCTTTGGCTGGAGGTGCAGCCATTTTACCATCTTGTAGAGAAGTCAAATCGGAAACTTCAGAAAAAATTACTGATTATTCAAAACTAGATGAAATTTTAAAACTACCGGTGTTAAAACGTGAACTTTTTTCTAATCCGGTAATAATTGAGTCTGTTGAATTACTTCTACTAAAAAACAACTGTATATATAGGGTCCGTTCAACCGACGGAGCAGAAGGTATTTCGGCAGGACATCCGTTTGTTGCAGAAGTTAGTTATCCCATGGTTCCGAAAATTCTTGCCGGACATTTCGTGGGAAAAGATGCACGCGATCTGGACCAGTTACTTTTTAATGCGGTTGAAAGGAATGTAAAACGACAGGGAATTCCCTTAAATGTACATGTAGCAGGAATAGAGTTTGCTATCCTCGATATGTTGGGAAATATTGCTAATAAGCCAGTTGGTCAGCTAATCGGAGATTTAATTAATCCGGAAATTCACATCTATCTCGGGCATCATTTGTCAAGTTTCAGAAAAAAAGAACCTGAAGTTTCGATGGAACTTATGCAAAAAGATGTGATAGAAACTCAGGCAAAAGCTGTAAAACTTCGGGCAGGAACCGGTGACAACCTTGGACTAGACAGGGAGAATGCTCCAGGCAGAACAGAAAAACTCATACGAATGGCTCGTGAATTCTGGGGCGATGAAATGGTGCTGGCAATAGATGGAAATGGTTCATAT
>JAGLSB010000654.1 GCA_023135955.1 Bacteroidales bacterium
AAACCGATAATTATTTTTTAGTTTTTTCGCTAAATCTGGTATTATTTTGTGCAACCCTTGACCTTCGCCAATGTTCCCTGCATAAGTAATAATTTTAAAGTTTGATTTTTGTGGATTATGAATTTTTATTGATGTGAAAATCGGATCTATTCCATTAGGAAAGTAAGAATAATAAGGGCGCGTATATTTTTTAAAATATGGAATAAAGCCTTCTGAAATAAGATTTAGATGTTTCGCATTTGAGAATGTAAAGTTTTCAACTACCCTTAGAAATGTTAAAAGAAATACTCGTATTATTTTATGCTGAAAGATATTATTTATTGTGTCGACAAAAATATCTCTAATGTCTAAATATAGTGGAGCTTTTTTTTGAATTGATATTACTCGACCAAGAAAAGCAGTAAATAATCTTGATGAGGATGCATAAACAAGATCATACTCTATGTTTCTTGTTATTTTTAATGCTGCAAAGAAGAATTTAGTAAATGATTTAGCCTGATCTATAAGCCCACTTTTATGGGTTGGGATTTTTATTCTATGAATATGCAGTGAGCCACTATTTTCATACGATAGCGCCTCCGTCTTGAAGCTATAATATCTGTTTGGATGAGTGGTGATAACATGTACCTCAGACTTGCTATCAATTTGTTTTGCAATTTCTTTAGCTAAAGGTGTGTTTCTAAAAGAGCCAGCACAAAGGTCTGGTTCAAAATAGAATGTTAAGAATATAATTTTCATTAATTGATGTAGATCTTTGAGGTTAATTTGTTCTGAAACTTTATTTCAAGTTTATAACATTTCGTGAATTTGTTAAATCCATATGGAACCTCTTTATTGATGATGTCCATGCTTTTTGAGCCTTCAAAATGAAAGTAGCCAATATTTGTAATAATTCTATTATTATCTTTTACAGGAATCAGATCTCTAGCAAGCCAGAAGTGAGCAATACCTACTTCGTTGTATCCAATAATTTCATCTTCAATATTGATGTAATCGGGTTCAAAAGTCCAGTTTCTTTGATGTATTATACCAAATCTTTTGTAACCATCATGCTGAGCTATAATCTGGTTTTCTATAGCCAACTTCACCTCAACATTCGCACGTTGTGCTACTCTAAATCCACCCCAAACAATTGATGAATTATTTTGATCTAATGATACTGTGTTATGCGCAGGAGTTGATCTTTCTAGTTGGCGCTGGTTGTTTTTCTCATAGGTAGTAATGCCGTGATTAACAATAAATGGTACTCCCTTTGCGTGAAGGTCAAAAGTAAAAGTGTCAGCATGGGAATGCCCAGGTTGATAATTGCAGCCGATTGGGCCGATATCAATGAGGCATTCATAATAGGAGTTAAAAAAGCGGCGAAAACCCGATGACGAAAGTTTCAAGTTTAAAGTTTAAATTGTTCGCATATTTATTTAGTTTATCAGTTGAAGGGGCTATTCCTGGTGCTGAATCGTTGAAAAGTGGAATCTCATTATTTGAAAAGGTAATAGCGTTCAACCATTCCAGCATCTTATATGCGTTGACTTTCATTAAGGCCAACAAATTATCCTGATTGTCAAATTTTTGATTGTTTTGCACAAGGTTGATGCAATCAAGCAACCTGTCCAAAATAATTTGGTGGTACATGGGACTTAATTCAAAATGTCCCCCATCATCAAGTATTTGTTCCTTAAGCTCCGATATAATAATTTGGTTAGCCTTGTGGAAAAACTTATTGTCATTGAAATAAAATGCCCCAAATAGAAGACTAAAACCATCTTCGAGCAGGTGATTACCGAGGAGATGGTATTCGATGTTGTCGAGGAGGATTTGGTATTGGGCGTAAAGTGAAAAGTTTACAGTTTTTAGTTTACAATGTTCAGAAATTTCAGATTCGTATTTAGATATAAATTTTATCCAGTTGATGCCGCGGAGGGCAATGGGGTAGGGTTCAAGGGCGGTTGAATTGTTATTTAGTTTTAAAATGAAATCCCTGATTAATTTGAGTCCTATTTCAAAATTCATTTTTGGTTGTAGAAGAAAATCAAAATAATTCAGATTATAAGTCCAAAGCTTCCCAAAACTTGAAAAGTCCCATTCTATTTCGTTGTCAGGGAAGGTTTTTGATTGATTTAGAAATGTGAATGTATTTTCTTCAAAAGAAGTAGATTTATTGATCCAATCAGATAATATTAATTTCTCTCCTTTTTTATTTATGGAGAGCGGGTACTTGAATGAGATGAGTTTTCTCCAAAAACGACGAGTCCGATACCAAAGCTGATACCGGATTTGGATAACTTTAAGATATTTTATTGTATGAAAGTATTTTATAATATAATTAACCATTATTAGATATTTGATCGATAATATCGGCCTTTTTCAACTTAAAAGTACAATTATTCAATCCTCTTATTGAAATGCCATAGCAAAGAACAAAATTCCTATCAAAAGAATCTTCTTGGAACTTTACCTCAGGATATCTAAAAAGCCTTAGAGATATCTTGGAAAAAAAATCAGGCTGAAAGCTAGCAATCATTTTCCAGGGACTATTTTGATAACTACCCCAAAGTTCAACAACTTTTTTATTGTTAACTTCACTCTTCTCATAAATAGTCGAAATTAATGCAATATTACCATCAAAATAAGAATTAAATACACTGCCTGAAACTTCTTCTAACTTCTCATTGCTAAATTTACCAGATAGATTTATCTTTTGAATATAATTCTTTTCCAAAGGAGTATCAGTTGGTACAATAATATAATCCCGAAATGGTATAAGTGTTACTGCACGAGCTGATTGTGTTCCCCCATATACTAACGATAAATTTTCAAATTTATCGTTAGTCGTCCATAATCCACATTCATGATCTTTATCCCCTGTTAACACCCAAATAATATCTCTGTATTGATCATAAAAAAGACCATGTATATGTCTAATTTCATCAGCTTTAAATGTATATACAACTTTCCAATTATAACCATCAACACTGCCATATATATTAACTTCATCGCGATCTGGATTATTAAAATATTCTCCCCAAAACATATCACCGTCAGGCGTTTGACATATCCTAAGGGGTCTGGATCCTCTTATTATTTTATATGTGATATTGAACTGATGAGATTCCTGGTCAAAAATTACTATACCTCCTTTAACAATTCCAATTAACTTATTATTAACCTTTATTAACTGATGAAATCCAACTCTTAATAATCTTACAAACAATGGAATAGAGGATATAATATCTAGAAATGAACCTGTATAATAAGTCCCTAGCTTTTCAAACTTTTTATTGGTTAAAAAAAATTTATAAAGACTATTTCTTATTGAAACAATAAAAAATTCTTTATCACTTAATAAAGGTCTAAATTTACCTATCTTCTCTGCTTTAATCATTTCTTATTGAAGAAATTAAATAATTTATAAAACTGAGTAAATAATACAGCAGTAATTCTGAAGATAGGAAAAACAGTAAATAAAACTCTATATAAGTTGTGTTTACCCATTTCATACTTATTATCTTTAATGAATCTATAGCAAATTGAATTTATTAATTCCACGTGGAAAATTGATAGCTCATTTTGCCACTTAAATTTATTGGTTTTCAATATTGGCCCCAAAGTCTCTTTTTTCCATTGCATTTCTGATTCACTCACAAGCTCTTTAGCAGATTTACCAAAATTCAACATTTCATCATCAAATTCAACCCCAATTTGCATGCAAATTTCACTTAATTTTCTTTTTGGATGTTCAATAAGTTCTTCATATTTAACTTCTATGCTCTTATTAACTAATTGATTCCTAATCTGTCTAACACCTATATTATACTGAGTGTTGCTAATAAATGCATGTACCCAGAATGGTCTGTTCTTAGACCAATTAGCTTTTGTCTTTGATAATACAATATCTCTTGGATCACGTATCAAATGAATAAAGAATGATTCCGGGAATAAAATATTAAGCTTTCTGACATTTTCTAAATTTCTAGGATCTTTATCTCCAATTATTTGCTTCTTCTTTTTTTTAAGATAAGTTTTAGCCAAATATTTATAGAAAGAATTAACAGTAAATTCTTCATAATCCAAATTATAATTATCTTTTAATTTATCAATGTCTAAATCAAGCCTGGAGAATTTTTCATCATCCTTGAGTACATTAAAAAAGTTTTGAGTTCCCTTTTTTTTTAAAAATGATTTTTGACTACTTGG
>JAGLSB010000655.1 GCA_023135955.1 Bacteroidales bacterium
TCTATCTCATAATTTTTAAACCAATCTGTCCAGGAGTATTTGATTTTAAACACATCAAACACCTCCTTTTACCAATGAAATTATTTCCCACACAGTTAATAGCGAATTGAACAGTCATGAATCCCAGCGTCGTAATAATGGCATTGATCAGAACCTGATTCCAATTACCAGAATATCATCGATTTGATCAACACCTGCCATCCAATCATCAAGGATTTTTTCAAGTTTCAGCTTCTGATCAGACATAGGAATTTTATGTATATCCTCAAGAGTATGCTTTAGATTTTTAGTCATGAATTTCTTCCCTTTGGGTCCGCCAAACTGATCTGGGAATCCATCAGAAAACGTATAAACAACGTCATTTTTTCTGAGCTTAATAATATGATTAGTAAATGATTTTCCCGCTCTTTCATGAATTCCAATAGGCATCTTATCTGGCTTATACTCTATCAGTTTCCCTTTTCTATATAGCAAGAGAGGATTATTTGCACCTGCAAATTGTAACAATGACTTCTTATTATCAATTATCATTGCAGCCAGATCCATTCCATCCTGACTGCCTCCTGCTTTACCTCTCTGCCTCAATGAATCAATGATATGATCTCGCAGTTCATTCAATAAGTCATTTGCATCAATATCTGGATTACGACTGATGATCTCATTCAGAAATGCAATTCCAAGCATGCTCATGAATGCTCCTGGAACACCATGACCGGTACAATCTGCATTGATGCACATGATGCGTTCTTTTATCTTGGTGATCCAGTAAAAATCACCACTGACAATATCCCTGGGTCTATATAATATAAAATGGTCAGGCAGCATCTTGCTAATCTCATCCTCAGGCGTTAAAACAGCCCGTTGTATTCTGCTGGCATACTTGATGCTGTCGGTGATTTCCTTCTTTTGTCCTGAGATCATTATATTCTGCTCTCCCAATATTTCATTGGCCTTCTTCTTCTTCTGCTTATTCATACGAAACAGAAATATTACAAAGAAGAAAGTCAATCCAATTCCAAGGAAGAGTGCCAATATAAATATCTTCTGTTGACTATTCTTCAGTGCCTGCAACTCTATATCTCTTCTTAAAAATTCATTCTCCTGGAGCATATCATTAAGTTCATACTGTATTCTCAACTTGTTTATTTGCTCCTGATTTTTCTCTGCATAAATTGAATCCTTCAGTACCCACGCATTGGTTAAGAACGAATATGCTTTATCAAAATCCGATAAACTGTGATAAATTTTTGCCAGAGCCTCTACGGCACTCATCTCACTGAATATCGCACCAGTTTCTGAAGCAATTACCCTTGCCTGTTCATTATAGTCAAGTGCCTTATTGTACTTTCCGGTTATATAATATGTCTCTGCCAACGCCAACAGTGCTTCCGCTGTATTAAGTTTTGCTCCGAATCTTTTAGAAATCTCCAATGATTCCTGTTGATATTGAAAGGCTCTGTCGTAATCCTCATATATAACATATACCTTCCCTAAATAATTCAGGGCATTTGTTATGTTAATAGAATTGATATCTTCAAATGCATCAATTGACTTAAGAAAGTATTCAAGCGCTACTTCTGTCTTCCCCTGATTTAAATATATCTCGCCAATGTTTAATGACTGTGATCCAATACCATCCTTAATGCCTGCACTTTCACTTAACTCGAGTGCCCTTTTATAATTTTCTAGAGCAAGGTCCTTTGTAACATCTTTTTTAGAATATAGCAATCCGATATTATTCAAGGCGGAGACTATTGTCAATGTATCTGAAATTTCAAATGCAATATCTCTGGCTCTCATAGATATCTCCAGCGCTCTGACTTCATATCCCTGCTGAGTATATATGCCTCCAAGGTTACTGCACATATTCGCAATGCCTTCTTTGTAGTTAATCTCTTCGAAAATTTTAAGCGCATCTTCAAAACTCCTGGCACACCCAACAATCTCACCAAGCATATATCTGGAGAGTCCAATAATTTTAAGCGCCTGTGCTTCATTGTGTTTATTACCTTGATCAATAGATAATTTCTTTGCAGCTAATGCATAAGCAAGTGCGGAATCAGGAGCAGAAGTCCAAATATTTACTGCAACAGAAAGGAGCGTATCAACATTCTGATTTGCTTCCACAATACTAAGATACTCATTCAAATTTGTTATTGTATCCTCCTGGGAGTATGCAAGCAAAGGAAATAATAGAATAAAAAAGAGTATATTGAATTTAATAGATTTCATCGAATTTTTATTCAGCTACATAACAAATAAAAGGAGGGAATTTAACAATCCCCTCCTAAGTTACGAAATATTTACTTTTCTCATTCTTTCAGGAATTGTAATACTTCAACTGTTTCAGAAAAATCAAGCTTAATCAGATAAAGACCGGGATTAAGCCTGGTCAGGTCAATTTCTAACTTACCTTCTCCATTACGAGTGATTTCAGCATTGATGTATCTACCACTCATATCCAGTATTTGAACAACATAATAATTCAACTCAGCATTGAATTCAACACTTATCCTTTCCTTGGCAGGATTCGGATAGACCCTGAATCCATCGAATAATGTCTCTGGTAATTCCTCAGAAACAAAATCATCTGATCCAGAACTTCCAGTGGATTTCTTTGCAGAACATCTTGCAGATGTTGAACTTGCCTCTGAACCCACTGCAGACTTCTTGGTTCTGTCCAAACTTGTAATCTGCCAGACTATCTTGCTGCCATCAAAGTAAACATCGAAAGTTCCTTTTCCAGACTTGAAGAGTTTTGGTTGATCTAAAGCAATAAATGATCCTTCTCCTCCAATGATTCTATTGTCATTACCAACTTCTATATAGATATCGTCAGCATTTCTGTTTTCATATTCAAAATGAGCCAGGTAGCTGAAACCTACAGAAGGATCAAAAACTTCCTCAACACACAGCAGGAATGGTTTGACTGATTTAGTATTCCTGCTATTCGGATTCACATAGAGTGTTCCTGCTTCAAGTACTACAATATAATTTTCGAATTCTCCCATAGCAGTTATTGCATACGCACCTGGAGTACCATCGTATAATGGATCAAGTTGAAGCGCTAAACCACTCATCACCAAGTCAGCGTCATTAGCGTGATAACCAGTTACGGTGAAAGTAAATTCAGGTATACTGTCGCCTTCGTTTATTCCATAAGTGTCCACATTCACCAGTAGATCTGCCTTATCAACTGTCAACTGTCCTGGGGTGTATGAAATATTGAAATTAGAGGAGATATGTGTTCCAGAAACAATCCAGTGAACCCCAACGCTTGTACCTGTAATCATGCTTATCGACTTGAAAGAGAGTTGGAGCTCTGTTGTATCATCTACAGCAAAATCCAGTGAATCATATATGATCATCATTCTTGAATTGCTGCTTCCATTGATGTTTTCAGTATTGAGCATAGGTACACCATTCAACATTGGGATACCATTGATCATCGGGATACCATTGATCATCGGGACACCATTGATCATGGCAACCCCGTTAATCATTGCAATTCCGTTCAGCATTGGAATACCACTGGGAACGACATCACCATTTGCGTCCAGTACATTGCCGTCAGCATCCAGATAATTGGAGGCTATCAACATTGCTTCTTGAGGTATATTACCTTCTATTCCATTCAGCATTGGTATACCATTTATCATTGGAATACCATTCAGCATCGGTATACCATTGATCATGGCTATCCCGTTGATCATAGCTATCCCATTTTGCAATGCTAATTCTGAAGCCATCATGTTCGCTTCATCCAGGTCAATAAACTCTAACTCTCCAATATTATTTATCATGGCAATACCATTTATCATAGGAATACCATTAATCATTGGTACTCCATTTATCATGGCTACGCCGTTTATCACAGTGTATCCATTTATCATTGCCACACCATTTGCCAATCCTTCAGAATGTTGTATACTCACATCAGAAATGAGGGATTGCTTACTGACATCTGTCATGTTCAAATTCTCATCCATTATTTCATAAATGAATGAAATATCAGATGAATGAATGGTCTCACCATACTTTTTTGTGACATTTTCCGGCGTGATCTGAAGGCTAAGTCTCTCAACAGATATTTTCCCGTCAACCAACTCCATTACAAACCTTTCATTGAGGGCAATATCAGCCATATATAATGGATCTGTCTCATCAGTGATCGACCCTATTAAGGGATCAAACATTGGTCGTACAAGGTAATCACCAACATTGCTCCCTTCATTGGCTCCAGTAAGGAATCCGACACCCATTAATCTCTGATATTCAGGATTAGAGAAGTCAGAAACATCTGCAGGTACATTATCAATCAGTATACTAACTGAAAACTGAGGCATATCTTCCCCATATTTCTTCACTGTATCAACAACAATTAGTGTTAGTTGTCTCTTCTCAGGTCCAAAGAAATAGAGCGGATCAGAGTATCCTCCATCAGCCAGAGAACTTGAGATAGGTTCAGTATAGGCCTCAACAGCCGGGTTCCCGATAAATACCGGTACAACTGCTTCTAATTCTGATTCACTTACAAAGGTAGTTTGCAATGGTTCACCTCTCATCAATATCTCGGTCCTGGGTGTAAGCGAACTACCAATTGC